>JANNZE010000204.1:0-4933 GCA_031410455.1 Chitinophagaceae bacterium
AGATCAACTCTACTTTCCATTATTCTGCAGACGAAGACAATGGTAACCAGCGTTTCATTTCTATATTGTTACAGGCGATACAGGATACAGCCAATCCGATCACTGTTTTCAGTAACATCGATGACCGTTTCACCACACCAATGACCATCAAAGAAGTTGGAAATGCAGTGGCAGGTGACTCTGTTGGTGTGCCCCAGTATAATGAGGCAGGTGAACTAACCGGAACCAAAATGATGAGAAATGAGATCAACTTCGATTCCATCTATCGTTTTCATATTAAAGAAGAAGTTGTATTCGATAAAGAAAGTTCCCGTTTATTCTGGAGGATACTAGGTATTGCACCTGTTAAAAGTGTGATCACTGCGCAGGGTTTAAATCTTGGAGAAACAGAATTATTCTGGGTTTATTATCCTGATATGCGTCCGGTGTTTGCCAAATACGAAGTGTATAACGGCAAGAACATGGGTAGCAGAATGAGTTGGGAAGATCTTTTTGAAGCAAGAATGTTCTATGGAAGAATCATCAAAAGTACGCTTGATAATCCGAATGATGCTTTCATCAAAAACTTCAAAGGTTTAGGTGAAAATCCATTCATGCAGCTTTTAGAAGGTGAAAACATCAAAGAGAAAATCTTTAATTACGAACAAGATCTTTGGAGTTATTAATCAGTATATCATAAAAATATAAACCCTTCCATATGGAAGGGTTTTTTTATACCCGTTATTGGGTATTTACAGACTTGAACCATGATGTATTTTTATCCCGGTTTTTCATAGGATATTGGATTTTAAAACTGGGCTGGATGTCTATCCTGGCCCATTTTCATTTTCAGGATGTATGGCATTGTATACGATCGCTGCTTTTGAAATTCCAATAACCTTTTCAATTTCTTCCTTTGCTGCTTTTTTTACATTGGAAACAGACCGGAAAGTTTTCAATAAAAGATCAGCAGTCTGCGGACCAATACCTTGTATGGTTTCCAGTTCATTTTTTAAAGCACCTTTACTGCGTTTGTTTCTATGAAATGTAATTCCAAACCGGTGTACTTCATCTCTGATCCGCCTGATCAGTTTTAAGCTTTCACTCGTCCAGGGCAATTGTAATGATTGCTGATCATTTGCATAAAATAATTCTTCCTGGTTTTTAGCAAGACCTACCAGCGTCATTCTTCCATGCAGGCCAAGCTCCTGTATACTCTCCATAGCTGCACTTAACTGCCCTTTACCACCATCTATAATCACTAACTCCGGCAAAGATGCGTTTTCATCCATCAGCCTTTTATAGCGCCGGTAAACCACTTCTTTCATGCTGGCAAAATCATTGATACCAACTACGGTTTTGATATTATAATGCCGGTAATCTTTTTTGCTGGCTTCACCATTTTTAAAACATACCATAGCTGCCACAGGAAAGCTGCCGTGGAAATTGGAATTATCAAAACACTCAATATGGTATGGAATCACAGGAAGATTCAGGTCTTCCTGCATCTGAATCAGCACTCTTTCTTTTTCTTCATCTGTTTTATCTTCCAGCTTTAATATTTTCCGTGCCTTCAGTTCCTCTTTAAAATAATTCACATTTTTTTCTGACAGGTCCAGTAATTTTTTTCTGTCCCCACCTTTCGGTATCAGGACCTCTATACCTTCTTGAGGATATTCTATCGCTATGGGAACAATGATCTGTTTTGCCTCACTTTTGAAAGTGGTGCGGAGTTGTGCTATGGCAAAAGATAAAATTTCCGCTGCAGTTTCTTCCAGCTTCTTTTCCAGGATGATGGTTTTGGTTTGTACAATATTTCCATCATTCACTGCCAGGTAATTTACATAAGCAGTATCACCTTCTTCCAGTATACTGAATACATCTACGTTCCCCGTTTTGATATTTACAACAGATGATTTTGCCTGGTACTGGTTAAGGTGATCGATCTTGGATTGCAATATGGCCGCTTTTTCAAATTGCATATCAGTCACAAAATCTTTCTGTGCTTTTTTATAATCCTGCAGAACAGGCGTAAGATTACCTTTCAAAATCTGTTTCAGTTTATCGAGACTGTTCATATAGTCTTCAGATGACTGCAGATCTTCACAGGGGCCTTTGCAGTTTCCAAGGTGGTATTCAAGACATACTTTGAATTTTTTCTTTTCTATATTATTCCTGGTGAGATGGAGTTTGCAGGTACGTAATGGAATCTGTTGCTTTATAAAATCCAGGAGGTCTCTCACCTTTGCCACAGATGTAAATGGACCTAAATATTCAGATCCGTCTTCGATCCTTCGTCTTGTAAAAAAAACTCTTGGAAATGATTCCTTTTTGATGACGATATATGGATAAGTTTTATCGTCTTTTAAATTGATATTGAACAGCGGCTGGTATTCCTTGATCAGTGAATTTTCTAAAAGAAAGGCATCCTGTTCATTATTTGCAATAGTGAATTCTATCCGGTGAATTCTCCTTACCAGTTCCGCGGTTTTATAAGTGGTGAGACTTTTAGAAAAATAACTGCTTACTCTTTTCCGGAGATGTTTTGCCTTGCCTACATAAATCAGGGTATTGGCTTCATCAAAATATTTATAGATTCCCGGTGATACAGGAATGGTGGAAGCAATTGATGAAAATTCGGCTTGTGTCATTTTAAAAATCCCATTTGATCAGGATCTCTTTTTCAATAATAGGAGTTGCCGCGTTTTTGATCCAGATTATTTTACAAAATGCATCTGCCTGCCAGGTCATTTGCATGATGATATTTTTACCTGCATTTTTTACAATGTAAATTCTTTTTACTTTATGGCTTTCCGGATCAATATATACATCCCAATGCTGAAGCGCATAGTCAGCCGGCAATGTTATTTTAGGATCATAACTGAAGGTGTAAGCATTGATGGTCTGGTCTAAAAATCCTTCTTGTTTAAAAGTATCTTTCAGGTTCATGCTGTCAATAACCGTTTCTAAAAAAGGCGCAAAAGCCTCCGGCATTTTTTCAACCGGCAACCAAATTGAGTCTTTTTTATTACCGGTCGTTGTATATTGTATGGGATTAATTCCATCTTTATTCAACTCATACACCTGGCCTTTTAAATAGGCCGTAACCGGAAAAAAATTGCTGGTATCTTCTTCTGGTTTTTCATAAGGCTGCACGTTTTTATTTTCTTTATTTCCTTTGCAGGACATCAGAAAAATCAAAATAAAACAGGTCAACGCTCTCAGCATAGTAAATGTATTTTCTTTAAAAACTACAAGCGCAACTTTTCAGGTTGCGCTTGCAAATATCTATGTTGATTTTTTAAAATCTGGAAGTGATACCAAATTTAACTCCGATATTATATAATTTCTCAGAGTAGGAATACTCGTTGTTATAAGTTGAAAGGAATTGATATCTTACCTGCGGTCCTGCATTCAGGGATACGCCGTTTTTCAGCTGATAGCTTACAAATGTTTCCACGCCTCCGTTCAGGTTGAACTTACGCAGCAGGGAAGGATCATTTATATAATTTTTCATGTCGCTCGACAATAAGTAAGCATTGCCACCGCTCACATAAGTAGGCTGTATGGTAGCACCCGCCATCAGTTTCAGTTTTTTGTACTGTATAATTTGTATATCAGCGCCTAAAGGAACGGAAAACTGGAAAGTGCTGTTATTTAAATACGTGTTGGCCAAACCCTGTGAATTAGAGATCATGGTAGATCTTGGTTCAACAGATAACAATCCTGTATTCTGATCTTTCAGTAAAATATTTGTTGTGACCGGATGTGATAAAACAAAAGCATTGATCAGGTAACTGGTCACATTCAGCTGAACACCTGCCTTGAAACGTAATTTTTCGTTCACATCATACAATACATTTCCTCCGAATTCAAGATTAAAAGAATTGGTATGATTGATAAAATAATTATTCTGATCCGGTTCAGCAACCAGCGCATCGCGGCTTGCACTTACCGGGGTTGCATTATTTGTAAGCGTTCTGTAACCTACCGAAGGTGTTGCATAGATCTGGTAAGAGAAACGTTCCCTGGCTTTTTGTTGCCTGGCATAAAAGGCCATATCTTCTTTCCAAGACAATTCGTCGTTATTCTCTGTTACAGTTTTAAGTGCAGCAATATTTGTAGCAGATGGATCTTCATTTACATTTTCTGTTTCTGCTATGCTATTTTCCAAAACTTCCGTCACCGTTTCATCCTGGGCTATATCAGCAGAACTGATGTTCATCTGAAAAATTGTATTGGATCTTAAACGATTTCTTTTTTTGTCAGGAAATGTTGTTTCCGTTTCTGTAAGATCATTAACTGGATGTATGTCTGTGTTCGGGACATTCAGATCAGCATAGGACAAATTTTTTCCGGAAGCGGTATGGTTTCCGTGGCCGGTTTTTGTTGTACGATCTGCAACCTGGATAGAATTTCCGGTTGATGCGTTATTGGCAAAAATGGTTTTTGTAAACCTGTTTTTATCGGATGCAGCAGTATCAGGATTGGTAACACCAATGTACATAATTGAAGCCGTTAACAGCAGCAATACTGCAAATGAAGGCCATTTACGGGCAGGATGAATATCATTGTAGATGCTGTGCCATATTTTACGTGAGGGGTACATACGGAATGAATCCGCTGTATCCTTCAGCATCTGCTCAAATTGATCTCTGTAAAAATTCTTTTCCATCTTCACAAAAGCTTTGTTTGTTTGTTTTGTTTGGTAAACCGCTTACGGTCATCTTGAAACAGCATTATACGTTTTAGCATGTGGCTGATCAATTATTCTTTTCTTCACCAGTATATCTTCCAGCATGGCTTTCGCCCTGGTATACTGGCTGCGGCTTGTGCTTTCCTCTATCTCCAGCATTCCGGCGATCTCCTTATGAGAATACCCTTCAATGGCATAAAGGTTTAATACCGTACGATATCCTACAGGTAAAAGACGGATACATTCCACTACCTGCTT
>JANNZE010000205.1:0-6146 GCA_031410455.1 Chitinophagaceae bacterium
AAATTGAGATGCAGCAGCTCGAGGAGAAATTATGTGAAAAGCATATCAAGGACGCTACGGAAGAAATTGGAGATAAAGCCCGCCAGTTAGAAATTGCAAAAAAAGCAGTGTCTACTAAAGAAGCCAACCTGAATGCTAAAAAAGGTGAACTGGAAAAGATCATCAAAGAAACAGAGAGAGAAGAAAAGCACTATAATAAAGATGCAGAAGCTGCCCGCAGCCATGTTGACGAAAGATTGCTGGTGAGTTATGACCGCATCCGTAAAAATTATCGCAATGGTTTAGCCGTTGTTCCGGTTGAAAGAGACAGTTGCGGTGGTTGTTTCCATGCTATTCCTCCACAAAAACAGAGCGAAATTAAATTGCGCAAGAAGATCATGGTTTGCGAAAACTGTGGTCGTATATTAGTGGATTCTGATCTGCATGATACGATTGATGTAAAATAATTATAACCAAAAATAGCTGTAAGAGGTTCCGTAAAAAGAACCTCTTTTTTTATGGGTGATTTTTCTAACATCACCTCTATTCCTGCCGTAAATTGTATAATTTGCCCTCATGCTTAAAAGGCTTCACATACAGCATTATGCTATCATTGATCAGCTTGAAATAGACTTTTCTGGCCGGCTGAATATCATTACAGGAGAAACCGGGGCCGGTAAAAGTATCCTTATGGGCGCTCTCAATCTTATTCTCGGGGAAAGGGCGGATACGTCTGTTTTGCAGCCTTCCAGGAAATGTGTGATAGAAGGAATTTTTGAAGTGCATAATGCGGCGACTGAAAACTTTTTTGCAGCCAATGAACTTGATAGTTCGGAAGAGATTGTGCTGAGGAGAGAGATCGCTGCCAATGGCAAATCAAGAACTTTTATAAATGATACGCCAGTTTCCTTGTCACAAATCAGGCAACTGAGTGTGTTGCTGGTAGACCTTCACCAGCAGTTTGACACCATGGAGCTGAGCGATGAAAATTTTCAGCGCGAAGTAATAGATGCACTTGCGGATAATGCGGCACTGCTGCAGGAGTTGAAAGTTGTTTATCATGCATATGCTATATCAAAAAAAGAATTACAGGTTTTACAGCAACGCCAGGCAGATGCCAACAAAGAACAGGATTATCACCATTTTCTGTTTACAGAACTGGAAGAATTACAGCTGAAGCCAAATGAATTGGAAGAACTGGAATCGGAACTGAAGTTATTATCGAACGCAGAGAATATCAAACAGCAATTATCTGCGGTTACACTTATATTACAGAACAGTGAAGAACCGGTGGTACAGCAATTGAAAATAGTGCTGCAAAAATTAAGTGCACTTACCGGTTTTCATCCATCACTGGAACAATTGCACCAGCGTTTGCAAAGTTCCTACCTGGAGGTGCAGGATATAGCTGATGAACTGGAATCAGTGGAAAATAATATTTCCCTCGATGCAGAACGCATCAACATCATTCATGAAAAATTATCGGCAGGTTATAAATTATTGAAAAAGCATAATGTAAAAACAACGGATGAATTGCTGGCCGTTCAACGGGAACTTCAGCAAAAATTATCTGCATTGCTGGATATCACACACCAGATTGAAAAACTGCAGAATGATGTAGATGCATCTGAGAAAAGAGCAGTTGCGATAGCAGAAAAAATTGCTGTAAAAAGAAAAAAACAGTCGAAACCCTTTTCAGAAAAAATAAATGAATTATTGAAACAGGTAGGGATGCCGAATGCCAGGCTGAAGGTAGAGATACAATCTGCAGATTTGTCAGAAAATGGAACAGATGATGTGGCATTTTTGTTTGATGCCAATAAAAGCGATCGTTTTGAATCCATCAAAAAAGTGGCGAGCGGAGGAGAGTTGAGCAGGTTGATGCTGGTGATTAAATCGATGGTGGCATCTAAAGTAGAGTTACCAACTTTGATCTTTGATGAGATCGATAGTGGAATCAGTGGAGAAGCGGCAAGGCAGGTGGGAAATATCATGAAAGGATTATCGGCGCAGCATCAGTTGATCGCCATCACACACCAGCCACAGATTGCAGCAAAAGCAGATGCACATTATTTTGTGTACAAAGCCATCGTACAGGATAAGATCGTTACCTCAGTAAAAAAACTGAATGATGATGAACGCATCATTGCAATCGCACAGATGCTGAGCGGGGAAGAACCTACGGCTGCAGCCATTCAAAATGCGAAAGAGATGGTGGCGAACTGATCGCATTTAAATGTAAGCATGTACTTTTACAATATTCTACAAATCAATCAACATGTATAATTTATTAAAAGGAAAGAAAGGAATTGTATTTGGCGCACTGGATGAAAAATCGATCGCATGGATCACCGCATTGAGATGCCACGAAGAAGGAGCAGAACTGGTTTTAACCAATGCACCTGTGGCTATGCGGATGGGTGAAATTAATAAACTGGCAGCCACTGTAAATGCACCGGTCATCCCTTGTGATGTGAGTAATAATGAAGATGTTGAAAACCTGATCACCAAAGCCATGGAACATTTTGGTGGTGGTTTTGATTTTATTTTACACTCGATAGGAATGAGCCTGAACGTACGAAAAGGCAAACATTATACAGAGATCGATTATGGTTTCAATGCAAAAACGCTGGATATTTCTTCCATGAGCCTGCACCGTGTAATGGCCACCTGTTATAAAAAGGATGCCCTGAATGAATGGGCAAGCGTGGTGGCATTAACATATATAGCAGCGCAAAGAGTATTTCCCGATTATAATGAAATGGCTGATGCAAAAGCTTTACTGGAAAGTGTAACACGTAGTTTTGGTTATCATTACGGAGTGAAGAAGCACGTTCGTATTAATTCCATTTCACAATCACCAACCCGAACAACGGCAGGTAGTGGTGTAAAAGGTTTTGACGGGTTTATAAATTATGCAGAAAAAATGAGTCCGCTCGGAAATGCAAGCGCTGCTGATTGTGCCAATTATTGTGTGATGATGTTCAGTGATATGACCAAAATGGTAACTATGCAGAATTTATTTCACGATGGCGGATTTTCATTCACAGGAGTAACCGGAGCAGTAATTGAAAAAATGGGAGAATAAAAATTTTTCATAGAATAGAAAAGCCTTTCAATCTGAAAGGCTTTTCTAATATGTATCATCCTGAATAAGGACAAATAATGCTTAATATTCATCTTCATTGAAAAAGAAATCTTCCTGGCTGGGATAATCCGGCCAGATATCATCCAGTCCTTCATAAATTTCTCCTTCATCTTCCAGTTCCTGGAGGTTCTCGATCACTTCGATCGGGGCTCCGCTACGGATACTGTAATCTATCAACTCGTCTTTAGTGGCGGGCCATGGTGCGTCTTCCAGGTGTGAGGCTAATTCTAGTGTCCAGAACATATTAGAAAATAGGTTTAATTTTTTGCAAATGTAGAAGTTCGTAGGAAATAACCAAAAGTGTTTTTCCCACTGTTGTATCACCGGTGCAATTTAAAAGCCAATTCCGGGTAAACGGCCAGAATTACATTCACGCTGCCTTATTTCATTAATGATTATTTTCGAATCATGTTAACAGCCAGAAACATACAGAAAAAATACGGGCAGCTTTCTGTTTTGAAAGGTGTGGATATTGATATCCGGAAAGGGGAGATCGTAAGTATCGTAGGTTCATCCGGTGCGGGCAAAAGCACTTTCCTGCATATTTTAGGAACGCTGGACAAGGCCAATACAGGGGAAATCTTTTTAGAAAATGTAAGGGTTGATCAGCTGAAAGGACGGGCATTGTCAGAATTCCGAAATAAACATATAGGATTTATTTTTCAGTTCCATCATTTGCTTCCGGAGTTCAATGCTTTGGAAAATGTTTGTATTCCTGCGTGGATAGCGGGCAAACCAAAACTGCAGGCAGAAAAAAGAGCGGTGGAATTATTAGAGATTCTGGGGCTGAAAGACCGGATCAGACACAAACCAACGGAACTGTCGGGTGGAGAGCAGCAACGCGTAGCCGTTGCCCGTGCACTCATAAACAATCCTTCTGTGATCATGGCCGATGAACCAACGGGAAATCTGGATTCTGAAAATGCAAAAGAATTACATGAACTTTTTTTAGAATTACGTGCTTCTTTTCAGCAAACATTCTTGATTGTTACACACAATGAAGAACTGGCCATGATGAGTGACCGTGTGTTACATATGAAAGATGGAAGAATGGAAATGCAATCAGATCAATAGAAATAAAATCCTTTATAAACCCCACCGTTTTGCGCATCCTGATACACAATTACGCTGGGATAATTATTGTTGTTGTAGGTATAGGTGAAAAGATCGTTGTATGATTGCGATCCATTGGGATATGTAACATCATCCGTACGTGTTTGACTGGTGATGTTGTTTTTAGAAATGCTCGTGAAGAAAAACGGAAGATCATCCAGTCCGGGATTTGCATTCATCCATATTGTATTGTATCTGGGATAAATTTTATACAAAGGATTGTTTTTGGTATCATAGGTATTGTTATACACCGAAACAAAATCCAGACTTTCAGCCGGAGGATTTCCTGCATACACATAATTAGAATCATTTTCATTGATAATGTTTCCCTGCGCATCATATTGTTGTGAATGAACTGTACGGTAAAGCGCTGCACCATTCTGATAGATCATGCCTTGTACAAGGTTACCGGCAAAGTTATAATCATACACAAAAGTTGAGTTCACCGTTCCTGTTATTACATTTTTGATGATTACCGAATCTTTTATCATCTTACCTGCAGCATTATAGCTGAAGTATTCAAATATCCGGACAGTATCATTTTCCTGATACGTTTCTGAGCTTTTCACCAGTGAATCTGTACCATTGAATGTGAATAAGGTAATTGAACTTTCATTCGCCATTACATCCAGGTATTCTGCTTTGATACATCTGTTTCGGTTATCATAGCTATAGGTAAATATTTCTTCTGTATCAGAAGGTGAGGTTATATCAATAATAGCCAGTTTTTTCAGCAGAATTGTAGAATCAGGAGCATTATTGATCCGCACATCCGGTGCATATTCTTTTTGACAAGCCATAAAAGTGAATACAATAAATAGAGCGACAATAATTTTTTTCATGTTTCTGAAAATGTTTAGGCGAAAATATATAATAAAATTTTATTGAATCAACAGTTGAGCAATACGCTGGCCAACTTTCTCAGCATTCGGCAACATTGCATTTTCCAGGATGGTATTCATTGGGACGGCAGGTAAATTCAATGCACCGATTACTTCTACCGGAGCATCCAGGTACCGGAAACAATGTTTGGAAATTCTACCTGCCAATGCTTCTGCAAAAGAATTATTTTGTTGTTCTTCGGTAACGATCAGGCATTTACCGTGACGCTTTACGGTAGAAAAAACGAGTTCTTCATCCAGCGGAAATAAAGTACGCAGATCAATGATCTCAATGCGCCCAGGGAAATTATTAGCGGCAGCTACTGACCAATACACACCCATTCCATAAGTTATGATACAGGCAGTTTCGCCATCATCTGTTTTATCTCCATCTGCTTTTAGAACCACAACTCCTTTTCCCAGCGGAATTACATAATCTCTTGAAGGCTCGGTCATTTTTGCTGCTTCCGTTCCGGGAACTTTGCTCCAGTACAATCCTTTATGTTCCAGCATTACAACAGGATTAGGATCGTAAAAGGCTGCTTTTAAAAGGCCTTTCATATCAGCTGCATTACTGGGATATACTATTTTGATACCTTTAATGGTGAGCAATGTGCTTTCCACACTTCCACTATGGTATGGTCCGCCGCCACCGTATGCGCCAATCGGCACCCGTATCAACGTGCTCACCGGAAATTTTCCGCAACTCAGGTAACAACTTTTGGATATCTCTGTAACAAGCTGATTTAATCCGGGATAAATATAATCGGCGAACTGTACTTCTACTATGGGTTTCAAACCTACAGCACTCATTCCCACGGTAGATCCGATAATATAGGCTTCCTGTATGGCAGTGTTAAATACGCGGTGATCTCCGAACTGTTCTGCCAGTGTTGCGGCTTCACGGAATACACCTCCCAGTCTGCGACCTACATCCTGGCCATACAACAATGCTTCGGGATGATCTTCCATGATTTCCCTGATGGCAAATAGAGCCGCATCCACCATCAGTATTTTTTCTTTAC
>JANNZE010000206.1:0-4739 GCA_031410455.1 Chitinophagaceae bacterium
CCGGAAAATTCTGTACACGATTCACAGAAAATAAAGCAGCCAGTTACCTCGCAATAGCAGCCGGAAGCGGAATCACACCCGTGATTTCCATCATTAAACATACGCTGCATACGCAAACCAACAGCAGTTTTACACTCATTTACGGAAACCGTTCCCGCTCTTCCATCATCTTTTTTGAAGAACTGGAAGGATTGAAAAATAAATATCTTGACCGCTTCACACTGATCCATGTTTTAAGCAGGGAACTCACTGATTCGGCAGTGAACTATGGCCGCATTGATGCGGATAAACTTCAGTCAATGGAGCACATTATCCGCTTCGAAGATTTTGATGATGTATATATCTGCGGACCGGAACAAATGATCTTTTCTTCTGCAGGTTTCCTGGAAAAGAAAGGTATGGACAGATCTAAGATCCATTTTGAATTGTTTACCACACCCGGACAAACCAAAATAGAAACCACTGCTGCTAAAGAAAAGACGGAAGAAAGTGAAAGTTCGGTGACCATCCGTTTAGATGGTCGTTCCATTGAATTTCCACTGAATTATGCCGGTGATTCCGTACTTGACGCTGCTCTGAAAAAAGGAGCCGATCTTCCTTACGCCTGCAAAGGCGGTGTGTGTTGCAGCTGCCGTGCAAAGCTGATAGAAGGACAAGTGGAAATGACGGTAAATTATGCCTTGGAAGAAGATGAAGTGGCCCAGGGATTCATTCTCACCTGCCAGTCCCATCCGCGGTCAGAAAAGGTGGTGATTGATTTTGACGTACGATAAAAAATGAACTTTTTTTAACTAACAACTGTTAGTTTTTATATTATATTTGATAAATAAACTTTGTCTATGGAATTACATGATCTGGAGAAAATATTTCAACAGAAAATTGATAATGAAATCAAAATTGAACCACGTGACTGGATGCCCGAAGCCTACCGTAAAACAAATCTTCGTCAGATAAGCCAGCACGCACACAGTGAAGTAGTGGGCATGTTACCGGAAGGAAACTGGATCAGCCGTGCACCTTCTTTAAAGCGTAAGGCCATTCTCATTGCAAAAGTGCAGGACGAAGCCGGGCATGGCCTGTATTTATATTCTGCTGCCGAAACCTTAGGAACCAGCCGTGATCAGATGGTGGCGGATCTTCACAGTGGAAAAGCAAAATATTCTTCCATCTTTAATAATCCAACACTTACATGGGCCGATATGGGCGCCGTGGGATGGCTGGTGGATGGTGCCGCCATTCTTAACCAGGTGATGTTATGCAGAACTTCTTACGGACCTTATGCAAGAGCGATGGTACGTATATGCAAAGAAGAAAGTTTTCACCAGCGCCAGGGTTTTGAAAGTTTGCTGGTATTGAGTAAAGGAACGCCTGAACAACGTGCCATGTGCCAGGATGCCATCAACAGGTGGTGGTGGCCGAGCCTGATGATGTTCGGACCAAAGGACAGCGAAAGTACCAACAGTGACCAGAGCATGAAATGGAAGATCAAACGCAAGACCAATGACGAACTTCGTCAGCAGTTTGTTGATATGATAACGGAGCAGATCAAATTGCTGGGAATGACATTACCGGATAAGGATCTTACATGGAATGCAGAAAGAAAACATTACGATTTTGGTGAAATCAACTGGGATGAATTCTGGAATGTGGTGAAAGGAAACGGACCTTGCAATAAGCAACGTTTAGCTGCCAGGAATAAAGCACACGACGAAGGTAAATGGGTTCGCGAAGCAGCCATCGCCTATGCTGAAAAGAAAAATAATAAAACGCAAAAACTAGTGGCATAATCATGAAATATTTTATTCAAAAATTTTATTACGGAGATATTCCTGAAGAAAAAGGCGGACAATATGCCGATACCAAAAAAGATGCAAAGTCATGGCCTTTATGGGAAGTGTTTATACGCAGCAAACAAGGTCTCGATCATAAACATGCAGGAAGTCTACATGCAGCTGATGCAGCTATGGCCATCGAAAATGCACGCGATGTATATACACGCCGCCAGGAAGGTGTGAGCCTTTGGGTGGTGGAAAGTAAATATATCCATGCCACTAATCCCGATGAAGCAGCATCTCTATTCGATCCTGCAGAAGATAAAATTTACAGGCATCCTACCTTTTATGATCTGCCTGATGAAGTTAAACACATGTAATTCTATACCATGCAATTTCCACTTTCATATATTTTACATCTGGCTGATAACAACCTGGTGCTGGCACAACGCAATGGCGACTGGTGCGGTCACGGCCCTATCCTGGAACAGGATATTGCCATAACAAATATCACGCTTGATGTATTGGGCCAGGCACGGATGCTATACCAGTATGCGGCTGAGATCAGTAATGCGGAATCAAACAACAGCAACGCAACAGAAGACACGTTGGCGTATTTACGTAAAGAACACGAATTTAAAAACTGTTTGCTGGTAGAGCAACCCAATGGCGATTGGGCGCAAACGATTTTGAAACAATATCTGTTCAGCCAGTTTCAGTATTTTCTGTATGAGCAATTATCAAAAAGCGATGATGAGCGCATATCTGCCATTGCTGTTAAATCATTGAAAGAGATCACTTATCATGTTAAGTGGAGCAGTGAATGGGTGTTACGATTAGGAGACGGAACAGAGGAAAGCCATAACCGGATGATTCATGCGATTGATGCCTTATGGATGTACACCGGTGAAATGTTTATGCCGGCTGCTTATGAAAAAAATATAGATTCAACGGTAATCAGGGAAAACTGGCTGAACGCTGTAAATAATATTTTTGAAGAAGCCTCTCTTACAGTTCCCCAGGATGTATTTATGCAAGTTGGCGGAAAGAATGGCATACATACAGAACATTTAGGTTACCTGCTTACAGATCTTCAATACCTGCAGAGAACATATCCAAACGCAGAATGGTAATGACGGAAATTCTGAACGATACCATTTCCGATGTTAAAGAATTATGGAAATTGATGGAAACAATTCCTGATCCTGAAATTCCCGTTATTTCTATAACAGACCTGGGCATAGTACGCCATATTGAAATGGATGGAAAAAATGTTGAAGTATCTATAACGCCTACTTACAGTGGTTGCCCGGCCATGGATATGATAAGTATGCAGATTAAAATGGAATTATTATCCAGGGGATTTGTTCCGGTTATTAAAACGGTTCTTTCTCCTGCATGGACCACAGACTGGATAACACCGGCAGCAAAAGAAAAATTAAATGCGTATGGAATAGCGCCTCCCTCCCTTTCATCCAATAAGGATGCTCCGGTGCATTGTCCTCAATGTAATTCATCACATACGGAAATGATCAGCCATTTCGGATCCACCGCCTGCAAAGCATTATACCGTTGTAACGATTGTAAAGAATGTTTTGATCTTTTTAAATGCCACTAACGGCATTTTATTTTTGTAACTTTCCTTTCTAAATTTTAATATGGAACCTGTAACATTTGAGGTGAAAGACCAGGTAGCATACATCAGCCTTAACCGTCCCGATAAATTCAATTCTTTTAACAGGGAAATGGCGCTGTTGCTGCAAAAATATTTAAACGATTGCGCATCAGATAAAAATATCAGGGCTGTTTATTTAACCGGAAACGGAAAAGCATTTTGTGCAGGCCAGGATATCGCTGAACTCACCGGCGACAATCCCGCTACGTTTGATAAAATTTTATCGGAACACTTTAACCCCATCATTACCAGAATATACAATCTGCCGCTACCGGTGGTTTGTGCGGTAAATGGTGTGGCCGCCGGCGCCGGTGCAAACATTGCATTGAGCTGCGATATTGTAGTAGCAAACGCTTCCGCATCTTTCATCCAGGCATTTTCTAAAATTGGTTTGATACCGGACAGTGGCGGAACCTTTTTTCTTCCGCGGCTGATCGGTCTGCAAAAAGCAACGGCCCTGATGATGCTGGGAGAAAAGGTACATGCAGAGGATGCAGAAAAAATGGGAATGATCTATAAATCTTTTCCTGATGATAGCTTTGAAGCCCAATCAAAAAAGATTGCGATCACACTTGCCTCCATGCCTACAACAGGGCTAGCCTATACCAAACAGGCATTGCAGGCATCTCCAACAAATTCTTTAGAACAACAATTACAGCTGGAAGACAAGCTACAATTCAAGGCAGGACATACCGAAGATTATAAGGAAGGCATCAATGCATTTCTGGAAAAAAGAAAACCAACATTCCATGGAAAATAAATCTCCTTCAGCTGTTGTAGAACATATGATGCAGCATGATCTGTTCAGCCAATGGCTGGGTATTGAATTGCTGGAAATAAAAGAAGGTTTCAGCAGGATCAGAATGACCGTACGGGAAGAAATGATCAATGGTTTTGGAATTGTTCATGGTGGCGTTGCCTTTTCATTATCTGACAGCGCTTTTGCTTTTGCCTGTAACAATCGTAATAATTTATCCGTGGCGCTGGACACAGCGATCAATTTTTTAAAACCCGTTCATGTGGGAGATGTTCTGATTGCTGAAGCCAAAGAAATTCATAATGGAAGAAGCACGGGTTTATATCACATCAACGTGACCAATCAACACGATCATACAGTTGCATTTTTTAAAGGAACCTGTTACAGAACCGGGAAACCACTTTTCTAATATGATCTATCAGTTCAAAGAATATATTCCTGTTGTGGATGAAAGTAGTTTTATTCATCCGCAGGCTGCAGTAACGGGAAACGTGATCATTGGAAAAAATGTTTATGTAGGCCCCGGTGCCGCTAT
>JANNZE010000207.1:0-11783 GCA_031410455.1 Chitinophagaceae bacterium
CCGGAGTTTACGTCCCCGCCAGTTGAATTTCAGTGCGGTGATAGATTCATCTTTAATACAAACATCCAAAGGTAAATATGCTTTGGATTCTATGGCGTTAACAGGATCCTCCGCAAATGGAATTGATTCTATTCATTTATCTGCTCCCTTTGCTGAAATACAGGCAGGTGGCGCTTTCGACTATGATAAGATCGGGCCGGCCATTTTGCAGTACATCGATCGCTACTACAACATTGGAAATTTCCCTGAACAACCGGTAAAAGATCAGCAATTCGCTATAAACGGTACCGTGTTGCCGCATCCAATTGTAAAAGATTTTGTTCCCGGCCTGAATCAATATGAAAAAATTGATTTTTCAGGAAATTACAGTTCTGCCATATCAGATAGCGCACTCAATTTTAAGGCGACCATCCCGTACCTTTCTTACGATGGCAATACAGTGCGAAACGGTAACATTACCATTGGTTCAAGAAATGAAAGACTGAATTATGCTGCTGATTTTGATACGCTGCATGTGGGAAGCAATACTTTCTATGGAACAAATTTAAATGGTGCCGCTGCAGCAGACAGTTTATCCCTTGCTTTTATCACACAGGATAAAGTAGGAAGGGACTGGTTTGGCTTACATGCATCCGTACATACCAAAGGGCCTGTTTATACATTCCGGTTATCTGATGATATGCATTTGAATTATGAAAAATGGGCCGTTGCTCCGGGAAATTTTATTGAATATGGTCCTAAACATTTACTGGTTCAGAATTTTAATATCAGTGTTGACACTGCTTCCATCAGGATCAATAGTCAACAACCTGTGGTGAATAGTCCTGTTCAGGTAAAAGTGGAAAATTTTAATTTGTCAACCATCAGTTCTTTTATCAGCAACGATACCTTATTCGCCTCCGGAATCATGGATGCAGATTTTTTGTTGAGCGAGTTTGAAAAAAATATTCCTGCCTTCACCGGAACTGCATCGGTAAATGATCTTCGTTTAATGCGCCAGCCAATAGGAAATATACAACTGGATGCACAAAAAAAATCTGCTTCTGAAATATACACTGCATTAACGCTTACAGGAAACAACAACGATGTGGCAGTTACAGGCAGTTATTATCCGGGAAATACAGACAGGCAATTCAATATGCGTGCAGATGTAAGAAGATTGAACCTGGCTACTTTACAGGCATTTACTGCTGGTGAAATACAAGATGCATCCGGAAATATTTGGGGTACTGTAGACCTGAATGGTCAGTTTGCAGACCCACGTTGGAATGGCGAACTTGTATTTGATACAACACAATTTACACTGGCTCAATTTGGCACTCCATATAAAATAGACAATGAAAAAATTAACTTCAGTTATCCGCAGATACAACTCAATGATTTTTCAATAAAGGATTCTCTGAATCATGAAATGAAGATCAATGGAAATATTACATCGCGTTCTTTGATGGAATACGATCTTGACCTGAAACTGAATGCCGAAGATTTTATTCTGATCAATGCCAAAAAAGCAATCAACAACCAGATCTATGGTTTTGGTTCAGTAGATGCCAATATTGCAATCACCGGCAATTCTGCATCACCGGATATTGAAGGAAATATTTTTGTGAATGATAACAGCGATCTAACGATTGTATTGCCTGAAAGGAGTTTTAATAAAGATGAAAGCAAAAGGATCGTACGTTTTGTAGATGCGGATACCTTTAAAATAGAACCCCCGAAATTATTCAGCCTTGAAAAAGAACCGGCTTCCAATTTTGCTCAATACCTCAATTATAATATTAATATAGAAGTACGAAAAGCTGCAAAACTGCATGTGATCGTTGACCCGGCCACAGGTGATGCACTTACCGTACAGGGTGATGCACGTCTGAATGCAGGTGTGGACCCGGGAGGTAACATTATTCTTGCAGGTAATTATGAACTGGATAAAGGAACATATGAACTCAACTATCAGTTCCTTCAGAAAAAATTCAACCTGATAAAAGGAAGTACCATTGATTTTGCCGGTGATCCTACAGCAGCGAGAATAAATATAACAGCTGAATATATTGCCAATACTTCAGCAAGAGATCTTTTATCTAACGAGGTGAGCAATGTAAATACACAATTGTCGAATTCTTTCAACCAGAAAATTCCTTTCCGTGTTATTCTATATCTCACGGGTGTATTAAGCCGGCCGGAAATAAATTTTGATATTCAGTTACCGGATGAAAGCACACCCGTAAGCAGTGAATTGCGTACCACGATCGATAACAAGCTTGCGCAATTAAGAGGCGATCAGTCTGCCACCAATAAACAGGTTTTCTCACTTTTATTATTTAACCGTTTCATTGGCGAACAGAGTTCAGATTTCTTTAAAGGAAATGATGCCGGCGGAGGATTTAACGATATTGCACGCCAGAGTGTAAGCCAGTTTTTATCTGAAGCACTGAATGAAGTGGCTTCTAATTTATTTAAAGGAATAGATGTTGATCTGAATCTGAATACCTATCGCGATTATGGAAATGGAGGCAATGAGCAAAGGACAGATTTGAATGTAGCGGTAAGTAAATCTCTGATGAACGACAGACTGGTGATCTCTGTAGGAACGAATGTAGGACTGGAAGGACAGGATCCTGCGTCAAGAGCGCAGGGTGCCAACCAGGGTTTTTCACCAGATGTAACAGTAGGATATAAGATTACTCCTGATGGCAAATACGCCTTACGTGCCTACAGAAGAAATCAGTATGAAATGGTGCTCGACGGATACGTGGTAGAGAACGGCCTGGCATTTACGGTGACGATGGATTACGATAAATTCCGGGAAATATTTGGACGAAAAAGAAAATGATGAACAAAAAATTATTCCTGTATTTAATCATTATGCTTGCTGTGTCTTCATGCAGTGTACAAAAGTATTTGCCACCCGGTGAAAAGCTGTACAGGGGATATGATATTAAAGTTGAAAAAAATCCTGAAACAACAACCAAATCAAGAGCGCTGAAAAATGAACTGAAACTTGCGTTGAAACCAAGACCTAATAAATTTCTTTTAGGACAGCCGTGGAAGGTGTGGTGGTGGTACAAAATAGGGGAACCTAAAAGAGAACGTGGTTTGAAAGCTTTCCTTCGGAACAAATTAGGTGAACCGCCGGTACTCAGCAGCCGGATCAATCCATCAGTAACAGCAGAAAATATGACAGGACTCATGGAGAACCTGGGATATTTTCACACTACAGCTCAAGGTGATACCACTAATTCCGGATATTTTACAAAAGCACATTATCGTGTACAGGTTCAGCCACGTTATACCATCCGCGATGTGAAGTGGGTGAGTGACAGTTCCGCATTGTTGAAGATCCTTCAATCGGCGCAGGAGCGCAGAAGCATCGTTAAATCAAAAAATGGATATCGCCTTAGCGACATTACCGCTGAACGCGAAAGAATAGACCTGTTCATTAAAACGCAAGGATATTATTATTTTAATCCTGATTATTTGATGGTGTATGCAGACAGCACGGTGGGCGACAGAAAAGTAGATATGTATTTTAACATTAAAAGCACAACTCCCGACGCTGCTAAACATCCTTATACGATCAATTCTATAACCGTATTTCCAAATTACAACCTGGCACTCGAAAAAATTGATACAACAAAAGATAACCTGACCGAATACGATGGGGTGTATATAAAAGATTCTACACACAAATTCAAACCTGATCTTTTTGCACGAACGATTACTTATCGTCCCGGAAATATTTACAGCAGCCGCTCTCAGAATGTTACACTCAACCGACTGATCAGCATCAGTGCTTTCAAATTTGTAAAAAACAGATTTGAACCTGTTGCAGATACATCCTATGGTCATTTACTGAATGCATATTATTTTATTACACCCGCCAGTAAAAAATCTATTCAGGCAGAATTGAGCGGGTTTTCAAAAGACAATAATTATATCGGTGCGCAACTGGGTGTAAATATGAAAAACCGGAACGTATTCAAAGGTGGTGAATTATTGACCATTCGTGCTTTTGGAGGCTTCGAAGTGTCCGTTGCAGATTCATTGCAAAGGAATAATAATTTTCGTTTAGGAGGTGAAGCCAATCTGAAAATTCCAAGATATGTGATACCGTTTTTTCACATTAAGGAAAATAATTTTTATCCTCCTAACACTGATATGATCATTGGATATGAATTATTACGAAAACAATTATTTTATACGCGTAATGTTTTTCGTGCACAGTATGAATTTACGTGGAAGAAAAATTTATTGAAGCAATATACCTGGGCGCCATTTGCGTTAAGCTATCTGAAAGCAACAGGTGTAACGGACTCGTTTTATAAACAGGCCGCCATCAGCCCGTCACTGCTGTTGAATGTGTATGATGAAGCGATTCTGGGATCATTATTTACGTATACATATAACAGTACAAGAGCAGGTAAAAATAAATTTTATTTCAGTGCAGGCCTTGATGTATCCGGTAATCTGGCAGGTTTAATAACGGGAGCAAAGAGCTGGAGGCAAAAAACTATTTTCGGTACACCCTTCGCACAATATGTAAAAACTGATTTTGATGTACATTATACGCGTACGCTTCCTAATAAATGGTCGTGGGCCAATCGCTTCCAGGTTGGAATCGGAATGCCATATAATAACTCCATTATTCTTCCATTCACTAAACAGTATATTATCGGGGGAAGCAATTCAATCAGAGGTTTTACGGTACGCAATGTTGGTCCCGGATCTTATAAGCCAACAGCAGAAGATCAGCGATTCTTCCAGATCATTGGAGGCGATTACAAATTACAATTCAATACAGAATTAAGAATTCCAATCACAGGTATAATTAACGGAGCTCTGTTTGCGGATATCGGTAATATCTGGACAAAAGATACTATTCTTTTCGGCAAGGCGGGACAGTTAAAAAAAGACTGGTTCAAAGAAATTGCTGTTGCTTCGGGTATAGGTTTAAGATTTGACGCTACCGTAATTTTGATCAGAGTTGACCTGGGCATTCCATTAAGAAAGCCTTTTTTACCTGATGGTCAAAGATGGGTTTTGAATCAATTTGATTTTTCCAGCAGTGCCTGGAGGAAAGAAAACCTGATACTGAATATTGCGATTGGTTATCCATTCTGATAAATATATGTTCATAAAAAAACCGTTACATGTAGTAACGGTTTTTTTAAAATTATAATTTAAATAATTACATACGTGGAGTCTCACGCTGTGTTTTATCAGCATCTTCACGGCCAACATCCGGAATATTATTGTTACGGTTGTCATTATCGCCCATTCCCTGGCGATATCTTTCTTCTCCTTCTTCAACGTTTTGATCTTCCTCCTGCGTTCCTGTGTTTCTGCGGTTTCCTTCCTGGTCATTACGCTCTTCTGCTGATCTGAAACCTGCATCGTTTCTGCGGTAATCTTCCTGTTCTGCACCACTTCTCATTCCTTCTGAATCTTTATTGGTACTGTCGCCGCGATCTGAATTAGTGGTACGTAACTGCTCCTGGTTATTCACCACTTCTTCTTCTCTTCCGCTTCGTGAAGTATCACGGGATGAGTCTGAAGAAGGCTGTTGTTGATCCTGGTTCTGATCTCTCCGGCTGTTCCTTTCATTTTGATTAGTGCTTTCCATTTTTTTTGATTTTTAAGTTAATAATAATGGTTTGCCGGAACGTAGGGTTTTATGAGTTGGAAGAATTTTTCCTTTTAAAAATCTGGTTCAATATTACTGTGCCCACGGCTTTGATGGTACCGGCAGTAGTTTTAACACCACTTTGCACTCCATTTTCCAGAGCTCCCGAAATAAGTTTCCTGATCACAGGAATTGCACGACCGATAAACATATCTTTTGTAAGCAAACCAATACCAATACCGGCTGCTGTTTTGATAGCGCTGTTTCGAATTTCAGGTGTGTGCGTGATTTCCCGGATACTTGATTTTATAAGATTGATAGGACGAAAACTTTCTCTGGTTGCTTTGAAAGCAACGCGAAGATTTTGTTCCTGAACAACTTTACGTTTTTCAAGTTCAATGATCAGCTTTTCGAGCTCTTCAGAATTATTGATGTTCATAATTTATTTAATGAACTTTTTAATGAGATTGTTAGCAACGGGCCTTTTGATCATATTCTTTCCTGCTGTGATCATTATAATTCCGATTAAAAGATAGAATCCTGCCAGAACGAAAAAACCATAGTAGGTTTTGTCAAATATTTCTCCGAGCAACAATCCCAAACCAATATTCAGAATGATGAAAAAGACGAAGAATAACATAAAAGCCACAAGAGAAGAAACAACAGAAGAAAGAATGTCCGATGATTTACTCACCAGTTTCAATTTCAGCAGATCTCTCCGGGTTTTAAAATATACTTCAGCAGCATCCAGCAGATGTTGAATTTCATCTTTTGGTGTATGCTTCTGCTTTTCACCGGTTACGTTTTCTTTATTATGCAAAGCTTCTGCTTGTTTCATCTTTCATTGTTTCGCTGGCAGTTTGAGCAGCTTGTTTTCCTTTGTTCATCACATTTTGTGCCTCTCCACGAATGTACTCATACTTTTCCGATATAGCTTCTCCCAGTTCATTGAACTTGTTCTTAACGGTATCACCTAATTCTCCGCCTTTTTCAGAAATTTTCTTTCTGGTTTCACTACCCTTGTCAGGAGCAAATAAAATTCCTAATACTGCACCTGCAGCTGCACCGATCAATACGCCGGTTAAAAGTTTCGAGCTCATATAAAAATGTTTAGAGATGATTTAATAACTCATTAATATCTAAAATGCTGCCAAAGAATATCATCAATTTCCGCATAGTTCAGCGCCATTTTTATCTATAAAACGGGAACTAATTTCCACATTCATCTGAATGATCCATGAAAACCGCTTCATCATCAGGATTGGCATAATTCTACAAGTATATCTTTTTAATTATACGGTATGAACCATATATTGTATTTACAAGATGATAGTATCTGGTACATGATAAAGTTTACATGATGGGTGAAAACAGTAGTTCCATTTATATGCTAAGTCGATTTTTAACGCTGAAGCATAGGAGTGCATAAATGTTGCTGTTACAGTCAAATTGTGACGTTAAATAAATTCAATGGAAACAAAAAAGAAAACGATCAAAACGGCTTTTACATCTTTTTCAACATGGTTAACCAAAGCCACCGGAACACCAACAGCTTTTTTTATAGCACTTCTAACGGTAATTCTCTGGGCGATCTGCGGACATTTTTTTAATTATTCGGAAACATGGCAACTGGTGATAAATACAGGAACCACAATTGTAACCTTTCTCATGATTTTTGTAATTCAGCAATCGCAGAATAAAGATACGCTGGCCTTGCATCTTAAATTAAATGAATTGATAGCTGCTAATAAATCAACCAGTAACCGCTTGGTGAGCAGTGAAAATTTATCGGATGAAGAACTGGAGGTCATTAAAAAGTATTACGAGAAAATATCACAGATCACCAAAGAGAAAAATGAATTATTTGAAACACATTCAATAGATGAAGCGGAAGAAAATGCAGAGGAAAAATCGAATTTAAATAAATCAACTTCAACCAATAAATCAACAAAAAAATGAAAAAAAATCAATTGATGTTACTGACCATGCTTAGTGTGATATTAGTTTCAGCTTCGGGCTGTGAAGCGATCGGAGGTATTTTTAAAGCCGGTATGTGGACGGGTATTATAGTGATCGTTCTGATAGTAGCGCTTATATTATACCTGGTAGGCCGCGGAAGAAAATAATCACGAATCGGGTGCCAATGGTCCGGAGCCGGGAGTAATTACCGGCTTTCTTCTTTTCCTTAAACGATAATTTTCTAACCGCTGGTATAGCTTTGATTTCGGTGCAATAGTATCGTCACCCATCAGCATTCCCCACGGTTTCAGGTCATCAATCCTGTCGAATATTATTTTCAGAATAGCAATCACCGGAAGGGCGAGGAAAATGCCGGATAAGCCGATAAGCGTTCCGCCTATTACCACACCAATGATGGTGATGAGCGCATTTATTTTTACACGTGAACCAACGATCTTTGGCATCAGGAAATTGGAGTCTATAAAATGAATGACCTCAAAACTTATAACGATCCAAATGATGTCACTGAGATCTTTGGATGTAGTTAATGTTACCAGTATGGTGAAAATAATTCCCATAATGATACCTACATAAGGAATAATATTCAAAATGGCTGTAAATATTCCCAGGAAGATCACATACTTTACGCCGATCAGTAATAAGGCAGTGCAATTCATTACCGCTACAATTCCCATTTCAGTGATCAGCCCCAGCATATAATCCTGCACAATTGATTTGGACTGTATCAATACTTCATTGATCTCTGGTTCTTTTGCTTTAATAAATATTGCCATAATAAAACGGCGGATCATATGCCTGTAATACAGGATCAGAAATGAATAAATAGCAATAAGGATAATATAAAAGATCGTATGTGTGATGGTGAACAATGTATCACTGATCATCATACCGCTCGATTCCTTTACATCACCGGTAGCATTCTGGATGATGGCAGTTTGTTCTTTTCTGCTGATGTGAAACCTGCTTTGTATCCAGCGTTGCAGTGTATTAAAATGTTCTTCTAAATTTCTTTTGAGGTTAGGTATATCCTGCAGGAAAGTAGCGATCTGTTGTGAAAAAAAATATATCAGAAAAGCAATGAGCGACAAGGCCAGGATCACAGCGGTAAGGTTAGCTGCAGTTTTAGGAAGGTGTAATTTCTTTTCTAAAAAATTTGTGACCGGTAATAATAATATGGATAACAGAATAGAGAATACCAGCGGAACGATCACATTTTGTCCGTAAGTAATAAACAAACAGATCAGGGCGATCATCAGCAACTTAAAAGTAAACTGTATGAAAAAAGGAAGTTCTTTAAAGTTCATGTACAATTACTTTTGTGCGTACCGCTGGTATTTATAAAGATTTTATCTTAGGTGCTGAGTGATGTACTGCCGGTACTTTGAAATGAATAACGTGCAGTATTCAGCATTTTGATCTTGGTGAAAGCACATTTCAGTGCATTCAGCTGGAACACCATCAAATCGTAGATGCCCGGCAGGGAAATTCCTTCATTGAGAATATTCTTATACGCAGTTATAACCGAATCTTCTGTTTTACTGCATATATAATGTAATTCATTTCCTTTTCCGGGAAGAGTTGCATGCAGGGGCATGCCATTGGCTCCCTGTAAATCCAGGGTATAAGGTGTATCTACGGCAATGCCAAGCGTTTTTAACTGAACACACAGTTCGTTCGCGTAGAGGGAGCTTTCAATCGATAAACCTTCCAGTGCAGTTTTTAAATTGCCTTCATCAATTTCATCAGCTACCATTTCAAATTCTTCTTTGGTTTGCGTGAGATACATCAATACTTTGAAAAGTTTATCTTTCATATTAGTACCTAACTCCATATTGGAAGATTTAAAAAATTAAAGAAATCAGGCATTTCCTTTTATGAAACGCAGCAATACAGCGATGATAGCGATCACTAATAAAATATGAATGATGCCTCCTGCATGAAATCCTAAAAATCCAATGGCCCAGCCAATGATCAGAATTACTGCGATGATATACAAAATGTTTCCCATGTTAATTATTTTTAGTTTAATCATACATTGAAAAAACTCTGCCATAATCTGCTTGCAGCAAAAAATAAATAAATAAAAATCAGAATGGGAAAGTGGAGATAAAAACGGGGAAATAATTCTACACTAGTTAACTAACTGCTCTACAGTTTTATAGATCATGTCCCTGGTAAAAGGCTTGCTGATAAAATAATCAGCCCCTTCTGTTAAAGCTTTCTGACGATCGGCTGCTGTATCGTGTGCGGTTATCATTACTATCTTAATAGAAGGATAATGACTTTTAATGTATTCGATAAAATTCATACCGAGCCCGTCCGGAAGGTGATTGTCTAAAAAGATGATTTCCGGAGTGGTGTTTTTTAAAGCAACTGCTGCATCTGTTAAAGTATTTACATACTCTGCATCCAGATTCTTTTGTTTTAACAGCGTACTCAGCAGATAGCATATATCAGCTTCATCATCGATTATTAAAACTTTCAAAATATCATCATTTAAATAGGTTGTGTATTTCATAACATACTTGATTTAATTATTAAATCAATTGGTTTGCCAATAACAGGCTACCTGAGGTATGTTATTCCAGATTGATGCTTCCATTCCCTCAAAAAACATACCTGCAACAAAATATAGTAGTATATATTATTATAAGTCAATTTTTTACAGGAAACCTATATAGCTGGTACTTATTTGTTAAATTATCACATGATAAAATCTCCCGTGAAAAATAAATAATATTTTTTTGTTGGGGAAATTATTACATGGTATAATTATAGTTATTACTCAATATCGAACTATATGCGTAAAAAAGCGATCGGAATTCTCAGATTTAATAAACAGGTATTTACGGAATATATTGCTGATAATGTTCTGAAATACAGTGCCTCTCTGGCTTATTACACCACATTATCGCTGGCGCCGATGCTTATTATCATAATTTATGTAAGTGGCATACTCTTCGGTAAAGAAGCTATGAGCGGGCAGATCTATGATGAAATGAAAGGGCTGGTGGGAAGTGATGCGGCATTACAGATACAAATAACCATACAGAATATTCATTTGAGTAAGGAAACACCGATTGCCACCACTATCAGTCTGATTGTATTATTGATAGGTGCTACAGGAATTTTCGCAGAGATCCAGGATTCATTGAATAAGATCTGGGGCTTGAAACTAACTAATAAATCTACCTGGTTTAAAATGATCATAGACAGATTGATATCATTCAGCCTAATCATCAGCCTCGGTTTTGTACTGGTTGTTTCGCTTTTGCTGAGTGCGGCTGTGATGGCAGTGAGCCAGCGAATCAATCATTTTATTGGCGGTAACGGAGAAATCATGCTTTTCGTTCTGGAAAATGGCCTTTCCATGTTACTGACCACAGCAATGTTTGCAACTATATTCAAAGTATTGCCGGATGCAAAAATCAGGTGGAAAGATGTGATCATAGGTGCATTTATCACCTCTGTACTTTTTATGATTGGTAAAATCGTAATTGGATTTTATTTAGGAAAAAGTAATCTCGCTACTGTATTTGGTGCGGCCGGTTCGGTTATCATCATCATGATATGGGTATATTACAGTTCTGCCACCTTATATCTGGGCGCGGTTTTTACTAAAGTATATGCCACAAATTTTGGCGGTCGAATATTCCCGAATGAATACAGTATGTGGATACGGATAGAAGAAGTTGCAGAAACAAAACCAACCCTTAACGAATAACATTCACTTAAACAGACTATATGAACAAAAAAGTTCTGATCATCGACGACGACCTGGATATGTGCATGCTGCTCAGTAAATTCCTTACCAGAAAAGGATATGATGTAGATACAGCACACTCAGGCGCAAAAGGACTTGTAAAATTTAAAGAAAACAATTTTGACATTGTATTATGTGATTACCGGCTGGGCGACAAAGAAGGTAAAGACGTGCTGGTGGAAATAAAGGCATATGCACCTCACACGATCGTGCTGATCATCACAGGATATTCTGATATCAAAACTGCAGTGGATGTTATTAAATTAGGTGCGTATGATTATATCACCAAACCGCTGATACCTGACGAAGTGCTGAATGTGCTGAACATGGCTTTGAATCAACCGCAGGAAGTTTCACAGCCACAGATCACGACAACCAACATTTCCACCAAAAATACTCCGAAAAAACAACTTACAC
>JANNZE010000208.1:0-27132 GCA_031410455.1 Chitinophagaceae bacterium
TAAGAGGTGGTGACGAAGACCTAAGCAATTATGCAACTCCTTTCGGCAATTCACAAGGGTTGTTGTGGGATTGGAGCGGACCGTTTAGTTTTTCATCCAACTCAAAAGATAATATCGTATTATTTGAAGGTAATTACAGGCTGGTTGTAACAGAAAAAAGAAATGGCTGTAAAGACACTGCTGTGGTATATGTACCTGCCGGAGCAGTGTTACCGGTAAAACTTATTAATTTTTCAGGAGCGCATAACAATGGAACCAATACATTGAAGTGGAATACAGCGGAAGAGAAAAATATTGACCGTTTTGAGGTAGAACGCAGGACCGACGGAAACCAGTTCAGAAAGACAGGACAGGTTAAAGCAAAAGGAATGTTGTCTTCAGAATATTCATTCCAGGAAGCATCTGTGAGCGTTATCAATTTCTACAGACTTAAGATGATCAATACGGACGGCTCATTTACTTACAGCAAAACGATCAGTATGCAATCGGATGCTAAAGACAACGAAATGTATATGGTATATCCAAATCCGTTTGGCAGCACGCTTCAGGTAAAGATCAGGTCTGAAAAAGCTGAAAATGTAATAATAAGAGTGTTGAACAATGAAGGCAGCGTTGTTAGAATTCAACAGGCTCAATTAATGAAAGGTGATAATTCCTTAATCATCAATAATACAGAGATGCTGGCAAAAGGAAATTATTACCTGGAATATATCTCGGCTATGCAATCAAAAAGATTAAAAATTATAAAACTATAATTAACTCATTTTAGCCGAAACAAAAGAAAATTTCCTGCAGCAATGCAGGATTTTTTTTTAAATAAAATGTGAAGCCATCCACTTCACATTTTACAAATAAATCATTGGATTCTTTTCCAGGATGGATCTTTTTCTTTCAGCATTTTCAGCAATCCTTTAAAATGTTTAGCACCGAAGATCACCGCAATTTTTTTCCGGTTTTCCTTCATCAGAACATCATACAAATATTCATTCCTGGAATTCATCAGGATATCCATCTTTTGTTTGTTCTTTACCACCTTTTTACACCTGAATTTTTGCCCGAAAGGGCTTTTCATATCACAATCAGAAAGCTGAAGTTTTCCATATTTATTTTCAAAAGCCTTAATAATATCAGAATAAAAAACATCTGCCCGTACCGCTTTTGAAGTATCTATACCCAGACCCACAGCGTTTGGTTGGTTGCGTAATTTTTCAGATGCGATGTATTTCGACCGTACCCCCATAAAAGTATTATCCAACGTATCCACATATCCACCCTGCTTTTTGGCCATTATTGGATCTATACTTGTGATCATCCTCAGTTTTCTTGAGAGTGTATCTGCCAAAAGTGAATCTACATTCAAATCCGGTTAGTTCCTTCATAATAAATGATGTAACCATTCTTTTGCAATGAATCGATCTTCTGCCTTACATCATTGTAAAATTCCTGTTTACCAACATGATGCATCGGCACAAACACGATGGTTTTATCGCCATTGGTAATTTCCTTCGTTGTTGCCGATTTATCGAATGCACCAACTTTTTTCAGCAATATTTTTTGTATGCAGGAACTCAGGGAACAAATTGCAAAAATCAATACAGAGAGGATGGTAATTTTTTTCATAACATAAATCTATACCTCGTTTTTAAATTTTGAATGAACAGAAAGAACTATTTCGGGGTATATTTTAAATTAAAAAGGGGTATATCATGAAGGGTGGTGTAAATAGTAAAATAAGCTTGGTAGCCAGGTGATTCAGCAGGCAATTGATCTGGTACCATCTGCATTTTCCTTCACGGGCATGTTCGTCCGGCGCATCTGGTTGTAAACCGAATATTGCTGAACCGTCAAAACTTTCAGTTTTTAATTCCAGTTCCCTGCTATATTTAAAACAGTCTGCTACCTCAACACCTGTGTAAGAACCAAGTACCATTTCCTTATCGGCTTTATTGATCAGTAACTGAAAAGCAGCGGCGATGAGGCCCTTTCCCGGTTCTGTTGGCACTGATTTTCCAAGAAGATTATCCTGGAATTCTGCAAGAGACATACCCTGTTTGAAATATGGAGTTACGCCTTCTGTAAATTCCCACATGAATGATGCACAGGCATACTTCAGTTCCTCTTTAGTAAATGATGACGATTGACTGAACGCAACATTCATACACATCATCAAAGCACCAATTAATATTATTTTTTTCATTTGATTTTATTTTCAACTTTTGAAAAATACCACCAGAAGAGATATAAACTTTTTATCATCTTCCCATTTCTAAACCCACATTTATTTCATGATGCCACATAATAAAATGATTTAAAATTTCCCTCTCCTGATGGCTTTTTTAATTATCAGAAAGTACTGACGATGAAAATTATGATCTGCTCTATAGTTGACCAGTTCTCCACTACCCAATTGGCAAATTCCTGAACATGACACCATAACTGAAACCAGCGGCAATCTTCTCCGCTAACAGATGCTTCTCTATTCTGATCAACGGAAACTCCAAAAAAGTCTGCTCCGTTAGAACTGCTGCCTTTTTTATGCACATTGTACATATACTGAAGGGCCTGCGCCATTTCTTCCCCGGAATACATACGCAGGATCACATCGCGTTCTGTTTTATTCACGAGCATTTCAAAAGAATTCATCAGAAGTGCTGTAGCTTCTTTGGAAGGTTTTACATCTCCAGGTAATCCGGAACGGAATTCATCGAATGAAATCCCTTCCTTATAATAAGGCGATAATGATTCCGTGAAGTTGGCCATCATTTCCGCACAAATAAAACGTGCTTCTTCTTTTGATATTTTTTTTGGCTGTGCAAATGAGAAGTTAACAAAGCAGATAATTGCACCTAGGAATAATAATTTTTTCATGATTGATTTTATTTTTTTTCTTTCCTTCAGATCAGACGCTGTGGAATAAATAATGAAGTGGATCATTATTTCCGTCATCAAAAAATCTTAAACATCCCGGAAATGTTTTGCAAAAACGCAATAATGATTTTTGACAATTCAAATTTGCATTACATAACCACAGTATAAAAATTATCGCTTTTTCAAAATGTATGGTTCGGATGAACGTTTTGTAAAATGAGAAATAAATAGATGATGGATATTACGATCAATAAAACGGTTCGTGTATCACGAACTTATGCAGTGTGATACGAACTTATTCATCATTTGTAATGATGAAACGGTTCATGTGTCACAAACCTATGCAGTGTGACACGAACCTAATCGGAGTACAACAACCTTCATCTTTCACGAACATCTTCACCTTTTTGCTGTTAATGGATATGTTGTATTAAATTTAAAAAATGGCTTCCCGCATATTTTTATCAGCCCGCTGGGAATACCTGGCAATGTTCAATTATGAAGTAGATAAGGAAATCCTTCTGCCTCATCTTCCACCTTTTACAGAATTGGATTTGTATAATGGGAAAGCTATCGTTTCTGTTGTAGGATTTCTTTTCAACAATACCCGTGTGATGGGAATCAAATGGCCGGGCTTTGTGAATTTTGAAGAAATAAATCTTCGTTATTACATAAAATATTTTGACGGAAAAAACTGGAAAAGAGGCGTAGGCTTTATATCAGAAATTGTACCAAGCACAATAGTGGCCGGAATCGCCAATCTGTTTTATAATGAACATTACAGCACCGCTATTCTCAATCACTCCATTCAAAATGAAAATGATGAATTGAAAATATCATACAAATGGAAAAAGAAAAACCAGGACTGGAACCAGATGATGATTCAGGCTCATTCTGCATTAACAGATATTGTTCATGGCTCAGAGGAAGAATATATTTTTGAACATTATTATGGTTACAATAAACTGAATGAAAAAACAACCATTGAATATTCATTATCGCATCCCCGCTGGCAGGTATACCAGGTTACAAAATCTAAACTCGATTGTGATGTAGAAAAATTATACGGAAAATCTTTTGTTCCCTTTATACAGGATGTTCAGCCCATGTCAGTATTTCTAGCCAAAGGTTCTGATGTGTATGTGAAGATGCCTAAGAAATTGAGTGAATGATCTTTACTAAAACAGTCGGTTACATAAAACTTAATCAATCTCACCCTCTCTTAATTCTCTTGTTAACTTAGTGAAACCTATTACTTGCCCATCTATGTGATGCAAGGCTGTAATTAAAATACTGCCCCAGAAAATCAATCCGTCTTTTCGTAATCTTCTACCAATATGTCTTGCCCTACCTTCCGGCCAATTCTATCAGCTGTTGTGGTAAACCATAGTGGCGGTCCTGCGGCATATAGAATCTGCTGAAATTCTGACTTAGTATCTCGTCTTTTTTATATCCTTTGATTTTTTCAACATCTTGTTCCATGAGAGAATGGTTCCATCAATATCCAGCAATATGATGGCATAATCCTATATTTCGGCGATCTTCTGCTTATGCAACTGATTCAGCAACATCATCTTTTTCTCTTCAACCATATATGCCTGACATGAGTACGAAAATTAAAACAAACGAACTCCCAGGCTCAACATTATTTCTTACCTGATATATAATTAAGTAAATAAGAGATGGTGAAAAACAGGTATTTAGTAGCCTATACATACTGTATCAGCAATTGAAATTTGAGTTAGACGATTTTTTGACAGAAGATTAAATGACCAGAAATCCTAAACATGAAAAAGCCTCACATTTCTGTAAGGCTCTTTTGTGACCGCGTTAGGATTCAAACCTAAAACCTTCTCATCCGTAGTGAGATGCTCTATTCAGTTGAGCTACGCAGCCATTTTTTATAATGGACGGCAAAAATAAAGGTTTTTACTTTTCCAACCAAACATTTACAGTCCGTATAAGAAATTACTATGTATGAAATCTGTTACACTCTGCAGGCTTTTCGTTTCTTCATACACCTTCAACTGCCTGTCTGCACCGGTTCCGTTATCCAATATCTTCTGTACATAATTGATAGCGTTCCTGCTTCCCAAATGCGGCACCACATCATCAATAAAGTCCAGTAATTCATAGATCAGCACCCTTGTATTAACTTCGGCCTCTTTTCCGAAATCGATCATACTTCCGTCGATTCCATAACGGCTGGCCCTGAACTTATTTTCATTCAGCAGCGCCCGGCTGTACATCATAAATGTAAGATTCTGAGAACGCAGTTTGTACAATTTGGCACAGATCGCCTGGAACAATCCTGCTATGGCAATTGTTTCCGGAACGGTCATCGGTATATCACAGATCCTGAATTCAACGGTATTAAAGAAAGGGTGTACCCGAAGATCCCACCAAATCTTTTTCGCATTGTCTATGCAATTGGTTTTTACGAGCAATTTTATATAACTGTCGTAATCTTCAATACTGTCGTAACAATCCGGAATGCCGGTTCTTGGAAATTTCTCAAAAACTTTTGTACGGAATGATTTATAACCGGTCTGCCTTCCTTCCCAGAAAGGTGAATTGGTACTCAATGCAAAAATGTGCGGTAAAAAATAACGTGCAGAATTGGCAATATGAATCGCCATTTCCCTCGTTTCCATACCTACGTGCACATGTAAACCAAAAATCAGGTTACTGCGGGCAGCTTCCTGCAATTCGTTCACAATTTCGCTGTACCGGATATGATCTGTAATCAGCTGGCTTTCCCAGTGACTGAAAGGATGCGTTCCGCTGGCGCCGATCCATAAACCCAGGTCTTCGGCAATGCCGGAAATTGTTTTACGAAGTGTACCCACATCCATGAAAGCTTCATCCACATCAGCACAAATATCTGTCCCCACTTCCACCACGGCCTGGTGCATCTCCGCTTTTACTTTATCTTTTATTACCTTCTGCCCTTCCAGTACGATCTTTTGTTCATGGCTTTTTAATTCCCTGGTAACAGGATCGATCACCATGTACTCTTCTTCTACTCCAATTGTAAATTGTTTATAGGATAAACCGCCCATCATTTGAATTTTTTGTACAGATTAATATAATTTCTCTTTATGCGAACTGCGTTTTACATATTCGCCCCATGTTAAATTATCAACACCGGGCTTTTGTGCTTTCGCTTTTTCGATTGCATAATTTGCAGACGTCTCCACCACCCATTCAAAATTTTCTTCTCCTACACTCGCCTTATCGGCATCCGGTGCAGGATTGCAAAAATCGATAGCATAAGGAACGCCGTCTCTCAACGCCAGTTCTACTGTATTGAAATCATAACCCAGGTAATTGTTGATGCGCAGCACAATGTCTGTCATCAGCTTCAGCCTTTTTTCATCGGGTTTAAAATCGGCTACATAGCGCAGGTGATGCGGATTGCGTGGTTCGTATGGCATGATCCTTACATGTTTTCCGCCTATACAATAGCAACGATAATATTCATCAAAAATAATTTCCTCCTGCAGCATCATTACCAGTTGTTCAGTTTCTGCATGCTTGGCAAAAAAATCATCCATGTCTGTGAGTTTATACACGCTTTTCCAGCCGCCGCCGGCATAGGGTTTCATATAAGCAGGAAAACCTACATATTTAAAAATACCATCCCAGTCTAAGGGATATGCAAGATTGCTGAAACTTTCTGCGCTCGTATCAGGCGGCAATTCCCTTGAAGGAAGTAAAACTGTTTTAGGAACAGGAACATCGATCTTAGTGGCGAGGCAGTTATTAAAGAACTTTTCATCTGCGCTGAACCAGAATGGATTATTGATTACAGCAGTTCCGCAAATGGCTGCATTTTTCAGAAAAGCACGATAGAACGGAATGTCCTGGGATATCCGGTCAAAAATCACAGCATAATCCTGTGCTTCACCCTGGATGACCTTATCAATCCTTACTGATTCTGCTATAATACCTTCGGGTTTTTTGCTGTTGATTCTCTCTACGAGTGCTTCCGGAAAACTTCTTTCTTTCCCGTGCAGGATGCCAATTTTCTTCATATCAGTGAGTTTTGATGATAGTATTCAAATATATTTTCAAGAGACCATATAAACAAATTATGTTTTCGTTACGTTAACCCCGATTTTCAGGCTTGTTGTGCTACATTTGTTCTTTATGCCTACAGCATTGACCACAGCCATAAAGACCGATCAGCACATTATTTCTTCTGCATTTCTCCTGCGTGATGTTACGCTGGATTGCTATTTACCTTCTGTTCTTGCAAATGCAAAGGAAGTAAGTTTGCTGCTGGTGAATGACGGGCAGGATCTGCGCACTATGAAGTTTGAAGACATCCTGGATGATCTTTATTCTGAAAATGCGATTCAGCCTTTACTCACAGTTGGTATACATTGTGCACCCGACCGCAAAAATGAATACGGTACGGCAAAAGTGCTGGATTATAAAGGCCGCGGTGCGAAAGCATTTTTGTACACCCGCTTCGTTTTTGAAGAATTGCTGCCTTTCATCCGTAAACAATATGGCATTTATTCCTTCCGGGAAAAAACGTTTGCAGGCTTTTCTTTAGGTGGATTATGTGCACTGGACATTGTATGGAATCATCCGCATGAATTTACCAAAGCCGGCATTTTCAGCGGTTCATTGTGGTGGCGCGACCTGTCGCAGGATGATAAACTATTCAATGAAGATGAGCACCGCATTATGCAAAGACAAATCCGGGAAGGCAATCACTATCCCTGGCTGAAATTTTTCTTTGAAGTGGGCACACAGGATGAAACAGCGGACAGGAACAACAACGGTATCATTGATTCCATTGATGATACACATGCCGTTGTCAGCGAACTGAATAAATTAGGTTATAAAAACGGAGATGATATTTTATATCTCGAACTGGCAGATGGAAAACATGATGTTGCTACATGGGCAAGGTCATTTCCGCATTTCCTGCGTTGGGGATTTGGGAAATTACAACAGCAAATTAATTAATAGCAGCGGCTGGCTTCTGGTATCTAGTTTCTGGTAGTTAGGACCTTCTAGGTTGGAACCTTCTAGGTAAGTACCTTCTAGGTTGGAACCTCGAGGGTTATTTATTGTCATGCCAGGAAGCATTCCACCTTAAACGTTGGTTAGGACCTTCTAGGTTGGAACCTTCCAGGTTGGAAACTCACCCAATAATTATTGCACCATCAGATTCGCCGTATTTACTAACATGTTTTGTACGATCTGTTGTACCACATATACACCCGATGGTAAACCCCGTACCGTAGTATGCCATTGCTGATCTTTTGTAGTGATTTCATACACTCTTCTTCCGGATGCATCTACTATTTTCAAAGTTGTAGGTAGTGATAAAGCATTATCAAACTTAATCACAATTTTATCTTTTGCAGGATTCGGTGCTATCGTTAAACCTTCACGTATTGCCGAATTTACTTTTACAATACCGGTAAAAATTTCACGACTGTTGTTTGTAATTTTTCCCCTGTAATAGGTTATCGGAAGTGGATGAAGATCCCTTGCATTGAACTGATTCGCATTCTGTGAACTCCTGCTCATCTCACCGTCAGGAATAAAATGAATTCCATCAGCGCTTTTTAAAAGATCTGCTTTCTCCACCCTGTCGCCTTCCAGTAACAAATCTATATCATTTCCATTAAGCTGTTTAATGGCATTGAATCTTATGATCTGTAAAGGAACCAGTGTAAGTTTATTGGTAATACCGGTAGATAATGTCCGGGAACTGTCATCAAACAAAACGGTCTGTGGCGTAAATGACAGATCGAACGTGAGCGTATTGCCGCTTACAGGAGCTGAAATTCCATTGCCCGCATAAGATAAATTTCCACCACCCCAGTCCACTATGGTGATAGTTGTATCTTCCGCAACTGTACTTCCTTTAACATGTAAGGAAACAGGTCCTCTGAAATAGGTCACATTAGATCCTGAAGTTTGGGTTTGAGAACCTATAGAAACGTTCAATCTGTTAGCTGAAGGATTGCTCCAGTTGATCACATAAGCCGGATTTCCGATTCCTCCTGATGCAACAGTTCCATTTCCGGAACCACCTACATAATCGTTAAAGAAAGGTGTGAGATCCTGCCCTGCCACTGCATTAAAATATTTTTTAACAGAATCTGCACTGGCACTTTTCCCACCGATTTGTTGCTGGTAATTGGTAAGTGCTTCATAAAATTTTGCATCTCCCACCATCGTCCTCAGCATAGAAACAACCATAGAACCTCTTTCATACACCGCACTTCCATAGCCCGAACCCCAGATAGTATTACTGCTGGTGATGTTGGAATTGGGTATCCATAAACTTACCGTTGATAAACCCAACGCAGAATTTTTGAATGCATTTCTAACGGTAAAAGAACTGATTCCCAAAGATGGAACAAGTTCTCCGACGAGGCATTCGCTGTAACGGGCGAATCCTTCTGCCAGCCACAGATCGTTCCAGGTGGAGAAAGTTACATGATCACCAAACCACTGATGCATCAGTTCATGTGTGAGCGTTCGGATACTGGTAAGTGCGCCTGAATTCATCCCTGAAAATGTCTGGTGCTCCATACCCGATGCGCCCGATAGTCCATCATAAAATCCATGTTTTTCCAGTTTAAAAGGATAGTCACCAAACTTCGTACTGAACGCCTGCAATACGGGTTTGATCTTATCCATCGCAATTAAAATATTGTCATACGTAGTGAGAGCTTTGCCCTGTAATAAATAATAGGCGGTTTGCACTTCCGTTCCATTTATGGAAACCGGCCCGGTATAATAACGATTGAATTTTGCAACAGAAACAAATACGAGATACGATGCCATCGGATATCGTGTACTGTATTTGAAAGTTCTGTTGGTTCCCGAAATTGTAGAATCGATGAGCCTTCCATTGCTGGCCACCCAAAAAGTATCGGCGCCGCTCCATGGAACATTCACTTCAATATCTACGGAATCAATCTTATCCTGCATATCCGCCTTGCATGGCCACCAGTCGCGGTCTTCATACGATTCAGACAAAGTGGTAATGTAATTTCCTGCAGCAGCGCTTGCAACTTTTACAAACCCCGTTGCCTGGCCTGACGGAGCCGGAGGTGCTCCCTGGTAGAATATGGTGAGCGAATCTTTCGTCTGCAATGGCAATACCAGCCCAAGTGAAATAGTCAACATATTTCCGGAGCGACTGATATTAAGGGAAGGAAGTTTTGCATTTCTGAAAATGATGGAATCGATCAGTAAAACAGCATTCATGTCAAAGGAAACAGCCGAAACATTATTGACGGTGGTTACGAAATTCGTCTGTACATATCCTTTTATATATTTCACCGTGGAATCAGGATTGATCCGCCAGTATATTTTATGATATAACACATCTATATTGGAACCGGTGCCACTGTAACCATAAGAGGAAACCGAGGCAAAACGATGTTCACCATTTGTATTATCCTGTGAAAAACTATGGAGCGCCGTTAAGAAGGTAACTATAAGTAAAAATAGAAATTTCATAATATCAGATAAATCGACAGAAATAAATGGTGACTAAGATAAGGTTTACCTTTAATGAATGATATATTTGAGGAATCAACTTCAAAATTTAACGATTCAGATAAAGACCTAATTTAAACGAAATGGCTGCCGATCCACTTCATGGAAAAACCCTTGAATCCATCTTAAAGGAACTGGTTCATCATTTTGGATGGGAACATCTCGGAAACATTGTTCGTATCAATTGTTTCATCAGCAATCCTTCCCTCAATTCCTCGCTGAAATTTCTTCGCAAAACTCCCTGGGCCAGAAAAAAAGTGGAAGAACTGTACATTCAATCTTTCACATAAATGATGAAATATATTTTTGCCGGGTTGATAATCATATTGTCTGGCTCCTGTCAGCAGAAACATGAAAAAGTGTACCGCAGTTTTTACTTCTGGAAAACAACAATGGTTTTTTCAGAAGCAGAAAATACCAAACTGCAATCGCTGCATATTGAAAAAATATACACCCGCTTCTTTGATGTGGATTACAACAATAAACCGGTAACATCAGGTATCATTAACATCCGCAAACTTCCATGTAATGTATCTTTAATACCCGTTGTATACATAACCAATAATACCTTAAGAAATACCATTGAAACAGATGAACTGGCCGATCATATTTGCGCATTGATCAAAAAAATCCTTTACGCACAATCTGTAAACGTATATGAAATACAAATGGATTGTGACTGGACCCTGGAAACGAAAGAAAAATATTTCACTTTACTGAAAAAAATACAGCACCATTTCCCTGGCAAGGTTCTCTCCTGCACCATACGATTGCACCAGGTAAAATACTCTGAGAAAACCGGTATTCCTCCTGTGCAAAGAGGCATGCTGATGTTCTACAATATGGGAGATTTAAAAAACAATCTTACCAATTCCATCTATAATGAAAAGGATGCTAAAAAATATGTTACATATATAAAGAAATATCCGCTGGCACTGGATGTTGCCTTACCTTTATTCAGTTGGATTAAACAGTATCGTTTCGGTAAATTAACAGGACTGATCAGCCAAATTTCTCCGGAGGAACTCAGCAAAAATGAAAATTTCAGAGAGGAACCGAAAGGTAATTACAGCGTGATCAAAAATATTATTTTACATGGCGAATTTTTCCAGGCTGGTGATAAACTGGTGCCGGAAGAAATCAGTGCTGAAACTGCGGTAAAGGCAGCAAAACTTGTAAATAAATATCTTACGACAGATACCTGTTCTGTTATCCTGTATCACTGGAATCCCGTTAATAAAAATCAACATGATAATTCATCCATTGAAGAAATATATTCTGTCTTTCAATAAATACCTGCTTGTTTCTATAATCGCTGCAGTTATACTAGCCTGTTCCGGTGGTGACGACCCTGATGAAAATGCTTTTTCGGTGTTTACACCGGAAATTATTCAACAGCCTCTTGAAATTCCTTTTTTCGTTTCCAATAAAATGTATTACCCGATAGATTATGATGAATTGCAAGGAACATCCTTAACAGAACTCAATACACAGGACTGGCAAAATTATTTCGGTAATAAAATACAAAAAGAGGAAATTGAATGGCTTGTTTACCAAACCACGCCAAAGGAACTGACAGCCTTAAAAGAACAGATAAACAACAAATTCTTTGATAAAAAGCAGCCTCATTTTTCAACAATTAAAAAGCTGGCGGCAAAAAAAAATAAAGGAATAATAGATTATCTCATCATTGCTAAAAGAGCGGAAACACTTTTAAATCCCAATGAAAATGGATGGGAACCGGTCAACTATAATTTAACGGCTTTAGATAGTCTTCAGCAAGTGTGCAAAAATCGTTTTTCGATTGAGAAAAACTTTTTTTTGAAAGACAGGTATGGTTTCCAGGTCAGCCGTGCATTAAGCATTTCAGATCATGCTGGCAACCTTTCATTTTTAGAAAAAGAATATTTTCCGGTAAAAGAAAATTCATCTTTATATTATAGAACGCTGGGAAGTAAAGCAAGAAGTTTATACTTGTTGAAAAAATATGCGGAAGCCAATCATATTTATGCTAAAATATTTGATGAATTTCCCCCTTTAAAGATCGTTGCACACCAGAGTTTCCATCCACAGGAAGAGGAAGACTGGAAGCAGACACTAGCTTTGTGCAATACATCAGAAAAAATAGCAGCATGGCAATTAGCAGGTATTTACAATGATCCGCTACAAGCGATGAAAGCTATTTATGCTATTGATCCTAAAAGTGAAAAATTGAAGTTATTAATGGTGCGTGCAGTGAATCAGACTGAAAAATATTTATTGAACAATCCGTTAAGTGATTATTATTTTTTTTACGCCCCTTACAAATACGTTTATTCTTATAACAGTGAATCAGAAAGAGAACAGGAAAAAAGTTATCTGGATTATGCCTCTTCCACACAACAGTTTTTCAGAAAAGTGTTGAGAGAAAATAAGATGGCAGACCGGGCGCTCTGGCAATTGGCATTAGCACATATTTCTTTATTGCAGGAAGATGTTGCATCGGCAGACAACATCATTTCACAAATAACAGATGTAAAAAATGATAGTCTGCTTTTAGGTCAGCTTGAAATTACAAAAGGAATACTGGCCGTTCAGAAATTAAATAAAATTGACACGCGAGCAGAAAATGAAATCTTTGACCATATAAAGAAGATCAGACAATTTACTGATCCGGCGTTAAGAAATGCAAATGCAATACGTTACATCACCTCAAGAATGAGCGGGATTTATCAGAATCAGAAAGATTTTGCGAAACAGGAACTTACTTATCCTACCGGAAGATTATACCTGGTGAATTCAGAAAGAACAAAAGGTATATTATCGTTTTTAGAAAGGAAACATGTCAATGAATTTGAAGATTTTATTTCCAGTAATTATGTTTTAAAAGAGAATGAATTACAGAGATTACTCATTGTGAATTATCTCTACGAATATAAATTTAATGAAGCGGCAGCTATTTATAATGTATATAAAGAAGATCCGCAGAATGTATTTTCATCAAATCCCTTTAACATAAGGATAGTTGATTGCCATGAATGTGATGACAATAGCAATACTAAGAATACTTACAACACTTTCACTTTGCTAAATAAACTGATTGAGTTAAAAAACAATGGTGAAAATGCAAAAGACAAAGAAGAAAAAGCCAAAAGTTATTTTCTTTTAGCAAATGGTTTGTACAATATCACCTGGTATGGCAATCTTAGGTATATGCGCTCGGAAGACAAAGTTGATTATGATTATTCATTTGTTGTATACAGTGAACTTTCAGGGTTTCTCAAGAAGACCTCTTTTTTTGATTGCAGCGAATCTTTAAAATATTATCAGCTTGCAGCCAATTTAACTTCAAATAAAGAGTTTAAAGCGAAATGTACCTGGATGATGGCCAAATGCGAACACAATAACTGGCTGAATGCCGAACATCCCGAATACAAAGGTGATTTTAAAGCAGGTAAATATTTTGCTCAGTTTAAGCAAATGAACAATACACGTTATTATAATGAAGTACTGAATGAATGTGGTTATTTCAAAACGTATATAAATGTGTCCGTCGGTAAGCCCTCGAAATAATCAATTAAAAGTTGACAGCCTGTCATTGATGGAACTGATATAAATCATACCAGATTTATAATATTGATTTAGCTTTACGCCACATATATTCCCGGATAATGAAGCTCTTATATTGTATATCATTCATCTCACTGTTTTTTGGATCCTGTAAAAAGAAAGAGTCTCCTGTTCATCCCGAACAGGAATCCATAACAGAATCGGTATATGCCAGCGGTGTTATTAAAAGTAACCAGCAATACCAGGTTTTCTCCTCTGTAAATGGCATTATAAAAAATATTCTTGTTACAGAAGGTGATGCTGTTAAAGAAGGTATGCCTATCATTCAACTGGTGAATACAACACCTTCCTTGAATGTGGAGAATGCCACCATCAATGCTGAATATGGTTCTGTAAAAGCCAATTCAGAAAAACTGAATGAACTGATCTTGTCGATAGACCAGGCCAGATTTAAAATGGACAATGATGCTTCTTTACTGGAGAAACAAAAAAATCTCTGGTCAAAAGGAATCGGAACTAAAAATGAACTCGATCAGCGTGAATTGTCCCTGGTTAATTCTTCCAAAAATTATCAATCCCTGCAATTGCGACTGCAGGAATTGAAAAAGCAATTGTTACTCCAGGAAAAACAATCACAAAAGAACGTAGAGATCACTCGACAGATCGCGAACGATTATACGATCTACAGCAGAAGAAATGGAATAGTATATGCGCTTCTTAAAGAAAATGGAGAAATGATCAACACACAGACGCCGTTAGCGGTGATCGGCGATTCCTCCTTTTACCTGGAGCTATCAGTGGATGAAAATGATGTGAACAGGGTGAAAACAGGGCAAAAGATCATACTCAATATGGATGCGTATCCCGGAAAAATTTTTGAAGCGGTGGTTACAAAGATCAACCCCATCATGAATCCGCAAACGAAATCATTTTTGGTAGAAGCTGATTTCGTTCATCCTCCTTCTTCTTTATATCCCAATCTTACTGCGGAATCAAACATTGTGATCAGTACAAAAGAAAAAGCGATCATCATACCAAGAGAATATGTTACAAATGACAATTTTGTTATACTTGCCAATAAAGAAAAAAGAAAAGTAACAACCGGATTAAAAGATTACAGGAAAATTGAAATACTGGAAGGGCTGTCTGTGACCGACGAAATCATTAAACCTACTCCATGAACATCAGGCTGATTGGTGGCATCGCAAAAGCCTTACTGCTGGCCCGTTTCAGGCAAACACTGGTTGCTGCTGTCGGGGTTACTTTCAGCATCACCATGTTCATAACGCTTTTGAGTTTTATGAACGGACTGAATGATCTTTTGGATGGATTGATATTGAACAGAACACCACATATCCGTTTGTACAAAGACATCAAACCCAAACTCATTCAGCCTGTAATGCTGGCACCGGAATACAAAAATAATTATCATTTTATCAGTTCTATAAAATCAGATAATACACGGCCCGAATTGTACAACAGCAAAGCAATTGTACAATCGTTGAAATCGGATGCACGCGTTACCGGCATTTCTCCGAAAATTACTACGCAGGTGTTTTTTAATGATGGTAATATTGAAATAACGGGCGCTATAAATGGCATTGATGTGGTGGAAGAAAGCAGGTTATTTCATTTTAAAGAATATGTAACCAGGGGCGATGCCAATGATCTTTACAAAACAGCCAACAGCATCATTTTAGGAAAAGGACTTGCCGAAAAATTGCTGGCAGATATTGGTGACATAGTTCAGGTGACCAATATAAAAGGAGAAAGATATTCCTTAAAAGTGGTCGGATATTTTCAATCCGGTATTGCTGATTATGATAAAGTGCAGAGTTATACAGCCGTATCTACTGTTCAGAAATTACTGAACAAACCTGCCAATTACATTACAGATCTGCAGATCAAATTAACAGACATTAAACTGGCTCCTGTTCTTGCCAGGGAATATGCAACAATATATGATGCAGATGCAGAAGATATACAAACAGCTAATTCACAATTTGAAACGGGAAGTTTTATCAGGACGCTGATCTCCTATGTGGTAGGCATCACTTTGCTGATAGTGGCAGGATTTGGTATTTACAATATCCTAAACATGATGATCTATGAAAAAATGGATTCTATCGCCATACTGAAAGCAACAGGCTTTTCTGCAAAAGATGTGAAACAGATCTTTTTACTGATCGCGTTAAGTATTGGTTTATCGGGTGGACTACTTGGGCTTATATTAGGTTTTGGTTTAAGTGCGCTGATAGACCAGGTGCCATTCAATACTGCGGCATTGCCTACCGTTACCACGTATCCGGTTAATTACAGTCCCGCATTTTATATAATTGGAATTATTTTTTCACTCGTCACCACATACCTGGCAGGCTGGTTTCCTGCACGCAAAGCAGGTAAAATAGATCCGGTGATCATTATCAGGGGGAAATAATATGAGTCATGTAATCCTGGAAGCCGTTGAAATCAATAAATATTTTCACGATCCTGTGAAAATAAAAGTGTTGCAGGATATCAATTTCTGTATCAATAAAGGTGAATTCGTGTCTGTAACCGGGAAATCGGGCTGCGGCAAATCAACTTTGCTGTATATACTTTCTACCATGGATACCGGTTATGAAGGAAATTTATTCATAGATGGTACACTCATTACAAACCAGAAAGAAAACCAGCTTGCCCGTATCAGGAATGAAAAGATAGGTTTTGTATTCCAGTTTCACTATCTGCTGAATGAATTTACCGCATTGAAAAATGTGATGCTCCCGGCAATGAAATTGAATCAATACAGTAAGGAAGAACTGGAACACCGGGCAATGGAAAAATTAAACATGCTGGGCATTGGCCATCTTGCCAACAAAAAAGCCAATCTTGTTTCAGGAGGCGAAAAGCAGAGGATCGCCATTGCACGGGCTCTGATCAATGATCCGCTGATTATTATGGGAGATGAACCTACCGGTAATCTTGACAAAAAGAACAGCGATATTGTATTTGATATTTTTAAATCATTGTCAGAACAATATAACCAGACGTTACTTATTGTTACACATGACCAGAGTTTTGCAGAACGTACAAACCGTATCATTATGATGGAAGACGGAAAGATTGTCGCATAAAAAAAGGCTGAACGAACAGCCTTTGTATTTTAATAAATTTTATTTTGCTATAGTAAAAACGCGATTCCAAGGCCTAATACCAGTGCAACGGCAAATCCGATCCAAGCCCATTTAATACGATTTTTCTTTGGACCATCTTTCAGTAAATAAGCTATCAGAACGCCAATTATACCAAGGAAAAAACCCAATGCAGCACCTCCCAGGTGAAAGCCGGTGGATCCTTTCATTCCATCATCCGGACCTGATAATTTTTCATATTTTTTTCCAATAAGTTCTCCGTTGCTATTGATATCATTTCTTAATTTATGCTGTGCAATTTTAAGATGCATGCGTTCGAAAAGGTTCAGCTTTTTTCCCCTGATCTTTTCAAATTCTGAACGGCTCATCGTAGCGAGTTCCATTAAAGAAATACTGTTCTCTTTAGAGATATATATCCTGATGTCTGAAGCCTTTAAAGGCGTTTCATGTACAGGTTTGAAGGCAAATGCAGACGACAGCAAAATGAACAGACCGGCAATTAATGTAAATATTTGTTTCATGTTAGTTTTTTATAATACTACAAATACCCGGCCACGAAAAGAAACAGTAAAATTTCAGGCATAAAAAAAAGCCCTCTGTACAGAGAGCTTCCTACTTATTTGAAAAGCTTACTTGCTAAGGTTGTTATTCACGATTTTAGCAAGATCGAACATAGAGATCTGGGCTTTACCGAAAAGAACTTTCAGTTTTGCATCCGCATTGATCATTCTTCTGTTCTTCATATCCTGAAGTTTATTCTTCTTGATATAATCCCATATTTTTTTGATCACCTCAGTACGTGGAGCACCTTTATTACCGATTACATCAGCAAGAGCAGCGCTCGGCATCAATGGAGCCATGAATGCAGCATTAGGTTTTCTTTTTTTAGCAGGAGATTTTTTCGCAGCGGCTTTTTTAGGCGCAGCTTTTTTTGGAGCGGCCTTTTTAGCAGGTGCTTTTTTTACAGCAGCCTTCTTAGCAGGTGCTTTTTTTGCAGCAGCTTTTTTAGGAGCCGCTTTTTTTGCAGCCGCCTTCTTTGGAGCTGCTTTTTTTGGAGCAGCTTTTTTAGCAGCTTTTTTCTTTGTTGCCATGTGTTTGAATTTAATATAAAAAATGAAAGTAAGTTTCTGTTTTAAAATTCAATTTCTCCTATGAAATATTAGATGACTCAATTTACACAACATCTTTCACACCTCATTAAAAACATCTCATTTTCCTAAGTGAAAATCATGTTTACTCATCGGCTAAGCTACATTATCTTTTCACATATCAATGCATTTTAGAAAAAATCTTGTAACAGTTTATTAAAAGATATCCCCGAAAGTGAATAACTCTTAAAAAATGCCTCCTCTCCTATGGAAAATGCTTTAGAAAAAAACGATCTCTCTTTACAATAAACTGCACCTTTTATCGTTTTAAGATCAAGTTTTGTGGTTATGATTAAATTCAAATTTTAACCAGGGTAAGCACTCTTCAGGGAGTGCTTATTTATTTTCCCCCTCTCAAAAAAGTGATTCCGGCAGAAAATTCTTATGATTTCCTGTATGATCCAGTCAATTGGCATCTTTAAATGTCTGGTACATTTCCATGAGATAATACATCACACCGGAGCTGTGCGTTTGCCCTTTAAATGTGCGTAGGCTAACATCTGCGCCTTTAACTTTCATTTCTTCATAAGCCTTTACAGAATTAAAATAAGGAACATAATCATCCTGGTCGCCATGACACAAAACAAGTTTTCCGGCAGGTTTCCAGTTCCAAAGGTCGTTTCGGATGAAGATTTCCTCCAGGTCTTTTTCATTACCGGAGAGATAACTCGCTTTGAATGTTTCATTGAACAACTGATCAGGCACCAATGGAATTTTGGCCTGTATATTCAACTTTAACTTTGCCGCAGCCTCCGCATTAAAAAAATATTCCAGTGGTTTATGCAGTTGGTATACCCGATTGTAAGACTGTAAAACCCAGGCATACGTGTTCATAAATTTCAACGGCTCCTGTGAATTTAAAATATGCTGTACAAATCCGCTGGAAAAATAAGGACCGGCATTAAGCACTGTAGCAGTCGGTTGAATATCGCCGGATTTCTCAAGTTGCCGGATCACCGCCATCGCCACTGCGGCACCTTCACTCCACCCGGAAAAGAAATTTTTACTGCTTAAACGTATCTTTTCTTTCTTACAGAATTCCTTTACAGCATAGATCATGTCGATAGAAGAACGGGCTATAATATCGTATGCTCCATAAGGATGTTCAAAAGATTTACTGGAGCCATAACCAATGTAATCCGGCAGCATCACAACATATCCCGCAGCTGAAAATATTTTTCCAATACCGGATTCCATACTGAAATTGCTGAGATAAGACGGTGCATTTCTTTCCTGGGAAGGAAAAATGGTTCCGTGATTATAATTGAGCAATGGGTGCAGTTCATCCGAATCAGGTATAAACAAAGCGCCTGAAAGGTCAATCAACTCCCCGTTTACATTGTGAGAATGATAAATGATCTTATAAGATGTAAATCCGTTGGTGATCATCTGAGACAACTGCGGGTATTTTTCCCTGATCTTGTTAACCGGCAGGTGTTCGCCTTTTTCTGCCGAAACAAAATATTTTTCTATAGGCACTGGTTCATACGGCTGCGCCAGCGTATAAAGGGAGAAACAAAAAGAAACCCATAAAATTGTGATCGTTTTCATAATTGGTAAAGTTCCCTGAGATATTTTACTTGTATACAGCATTAAGTTTTATTTAAGAAAGATCTGCTAACCTGCCAGCCATGCCATGCAAATGCCTTTATAAAATTGTGCATACACCAGTAATAGGGTTTGTTCTTTCTTGGAAAATAGCACCTGCATCACATATTGCTCCCCGTTTTTTTCTGCGGAAAGAATATGAATATGCTTTTTAAAATCAACACTGCCGGTTCCATACCATTTGAAAACGGCTTCCTTGGCAGACCAGATAAGGGTAGCTGCCTGCTGTTCATCTTCCAGTTCGGTAAGCTGGTATTCACCTTCATTCATAAATTTTTTACGAATGCTGATGATCTTTTCTCTGGGGATTTCAATATCGATCCCTGCCCGGGTATTTGTACTGATGATGGCCGCAGCATAATCGCCACAATGTGAAATAGAAAAATGGTATTTACCGGATGGCAGATAGGGTTTATTGGTGGACGATACCATTATATCATCCAGGGGAAAATCAGGATTCAGGTGTTTGAGCAGAAACCTGCCTGCCAGGTGTTGTAAACGCTTATGCGGATGATGGATGGTTTGCGTTAGTATTACGGTATTCAGCAGAAAATCTTCAGATTCCATGATATGCCATACAGCAAATCGGGTGGAGTCGTTGATATTTTGTTGATAAACCAAAGGCATACTAGAAAACTAAAAAGTGAAAATAGTGGATGAAAAATTATTTTTACAAAATAACTTTAAACCGCAGCATGATCTTAAGCGATTTACGAATACTCGAAGAAATAAAAAATGGAACCATTGTTATAATACCTTACCAACGTGAATGCCTTGGCAGTAACAGCTATGATGTGCATCTTGGAAAATATTTAGCCACTTATACAGATCCTGTACTGGATGCCAGGAAGCACAATACCATCACACATTTTGAGATCGGTGAAGATGGAATTATTCTGCAGCCCAACGTTCTGTACCTTGGCGTTACCCAAGAATATACAGAAACACACAGCCATGTACCATTCCTGGAAGGCAAATCATCTACCGGAAGACTTGGTATAGATATTCATGCAACAGCAGGCAAAGGTGATGTTGGTTTTTGTGGTAACTGGACGCTGGAGATAAGCGTAAAAGTTCCGGTTCGTGTGTATGCCGGCATGCCGGTAGGCCAACTGATCTACTTTCCTGTGGAAGGAGAGATCGCTGTGAAATACAACCAGAAGAAAAATGCAAAGTACAGTGGTCAGCCAGACAGGCCGGTTGAAAGTATGATGTGGAAGAATAAATTTTAATAACAAAACTTCATGCGTAACCTCTACTCCTGTTTATTTTTTCTGGTCAGTTTAATTTTTTCTGCTGAAACATTTGCGCAGAAAGAAGATTCTGTTCTCAATTTTATAGTCGCCAATAAATCACGTACATCATTTTATGCGATCAAAAACCGGGATCCTTTTATAAAGCTGAACGAAGATAAAATGATGCCGCTGGCGCATTGCATGCACATTCTGGTTGCTGTTGAATTCTGCAAGCAGGCAGCTGCCGACCTGGTGTATCCGGAAGCAAAAGTTCCGTTGACAGATCTCGAAAAATATTCTATTCCCAACCTTGATGAAGGTAATAACAACCATGATAACTGGATGGCATACGGACAGTCGAAACGGCTGATAAAAGAAGACAGTGTGATGCTGATAGACGTTGCAAAAGGTATGCTGATGTTTAATGATGAAGCCAACGCTGCTTACCTGATGGACTTACTCGGTTATGATCAGATTTCCAGTAATCTCCGTGCATTTGATATTCAGAAACACAGTGGCATCTCCTGTATGGTGGCAACGATGTTCCTATATCAGAATCCTAAAAAGAAAAAGGAAGAAACGCTGATCAAAGAGATCAATAAAATGCCGGATGAAATGTATTGCCTGTATGCAAAGCAATTACACAGGCAAATTGAGGATGGATCCGTCAGTAAAGATAAATTTCGCCAGAAGGATTTTACAGTGAATATGAAAAAAGTATGGAGCGACAGATCCACTGCATCCACCACAAAAGAATATGCACAGATCGCCGGTGCACTGAACCGCCGCCGGATCTTTGAAGAAATGATCTACAACTATGTGGCAGAAGTGATGGAAACTTTTATGGAGAGTGAAGAATCTGTAAAGCTGTATAAAACAGCGGGACGTTTCGAAGGCAACACCCCTTCGGTGCTTACTAAAACCATGTACGCCACCATCCGGAAAAATAACCTGCGTATAGAATTTTCGTATTTCTTTAATGATCTTTCCCAGGATGAACACGACAAACTTGTAAAATGGATGCCTGATTTTGACAAGCAATTTTTACAGGATGAAGGATTCAGGAATAAAGTGGCGGAGATGCTGGAGAAATTATAATTGCCCTGTTTTTTTCTGATAAGCGATCAGCAGGGAGATCACTTCATCATAACTCCTGATGCCCTGTGGCTGCCGGTGCTGTTCTAAAAACTTTCCATACACCCACCAGATCAAAGGTTCAAATGGCGAACTGTATTTGCGGCTGAAGGCGATCCATTCGTTGATATCTTCCACCACTTTTTTATTCAGATCCATCCTGTACAAACGTGCTGCAACGGAATCCGCATAATACATTTTGCGGTTGGCATATAAAAAAAGATCGAGGTAAGCGGAATATTGAAAATATGGATCATCCGAAGATGCAGCAGCCAGGTATCCAACAAAATTGGCTTCATTTTCTTTTGCATAGCCCAGTTGATGTGCCACTTCATGACAGGCGGTATAAGGAATCATAAATACCGGGATATTCGTATTTACCTGTGCTTCCGCTGTGAAGGGATTGTAATACCCGGTAAAGCCGGCGTAATTGCCCAACCAGCTCCAGATGGAAGATTTCAGAGAAGGATGTTCATATTTCAGAAAAGGCCATTTTTTGGCTGCGTTTTTAAAAACTCCGGGCACTTTTTTAAAGATCAGTTTATGATCAGGATAAGAAGAACGCTCTCCCAGTTTATCCCGGCAACTGTTTACTTTATCTATCAGAAGGCAATTGAGTGCTGAAAGGTCTTGTTCATTGTATTTACCAGGGTTAAGTTGTAGCTGATGCGCAATTCCCTTTCTGCTGTAATTGATTCCCCAAAGCAAGTCAAAAAGTATGGAAACTGTCAATATGATCATTAACGCGGTGCCCAGTCTTTTCCATCTTTCTCCTTTCCTGAAAATAAAACGTGCTGTTTTGTACAACAGCCATCCTATAAAAATACCGTACAGCAGATCTCCGATACTGAATGGAAAAATGCCACTTATCCTGCGCCAGGCAGCTGCAAATGACGGAAAGAATCCTTTACTGTACTGGGTTTCAACTCGTTCAGCATCGGCACAGTAAAAACTGATCATAAGGATGATCAGCAATAAAAAAATAGCAACCCCGGTCTTTCTGGATAATTTCATTGCGCTAAATTTAGCCAAAGCCTTACGTTTAAGAAATTTTAATGCTTAAACGATGAATCTTTCCTGATTTTTACATAAAAATAGTGTAACTTTGCCGTCCCTTAAAAGGAACGCAATGGCTAGTAAACGTGCATTTGATATTGCTTTTGTGGGTTTAAAGCCGGGAGTTCATGAATTCGACTATGAATTAGATGAACAGTTCTTTATAGATAAGGGTTCCATCGATTTTGAAAATGCTTCGGCAAATGTGAAATTGAAACTGGAAAAGAACCAGGGATTCATGATCCTGAAATTCGAAGTGGGCGGAAAAGCAAAAGTTACCTGCGACAGATGCGGTAATCCATTGCAGTTAGATCTTTGGGATGAATTTAAAATGCTGGTGAAGCTGGTGGAAAATCCGGAGGAGATGAATGAGCAGGAGGAAGATGCGGACATTTTTTACATCAGCAGATCTGAAAGCCACTTAGACGTAAGTTCATGGTTGTATGAATTTGTATTGTTAAGTGTTCCGATGCAGAAAATGTGCAGTTCTGAAGAAATGGGAGGACCACAATGCAACAGGGAAGTGCTGGAAAAGCTGAAAGCAATGGAAGTTAAAAATGCGGACCACAACGCAGGAAATTTGTGGAAAGGTTTAGATCAGTTTAAGAACAATTGACTTTTAATATTTTAAAATAAAGCGAAATGCCAAATCCAAAAAGGCGTCATTCACAACAACGCAGCGCAAAGAGAAGAACACATTATAAAGCTTTTGCTCCAACATTAAGCGTGGACAGCACAACCGGCGAAACACATGTTCGTCACCGTGCCCATGTGAGCGAAGGAAAATTATTCTACAAAGGAAAGCTGGTTGCTGAAAAAGCACCATTGAGAGCTTAATCCATTGTTAAGAATTCTATTCCAAAATCTCCGATTGACCATTCAGTCGTGATTTTGGAATTTTTCATTTGTAAATAGAAGTCATGATTAGGATCGGACTGGATATGATGGGTGGAGACTTTGCACCGCTGGAAGCGGTAAAAGGATGCGCCGCTTATTTTGAAAATCTTAATTCCGATGTTCACCTTGTTTTAATAGGTGACGAAGCCGCTATTACTCCACTTCTCGCTGCGTATCCCTTACCTGACGGCAAATTTTCTATTGTACATGCACCTGAGTTGATCGGCATGCATGAACATCCTACCAAAGCATTAAAGGAAAAACAACAATCATCCATTGCCATAGGTTTTCATTTATTATCCAACGGCAGAACCGATGCATTCATCAGTGCCGGAAATACCGGGGCCATGATGGTGGGTGCTATGTTCAGCATCAAAACCATTGAAGGTGTTTTGCGCCCAACCATTGGAGCGTACCTTCCGCGGGAGAATGGTTCCCTGGGTTTACTAGTGGATGTAGGATTGAACTCTGACTGCAAACCCGAAAATCTGAACCAGTTCGCAATACTAGGTTCTTTATTTGCTGAACATATTTTAAAAATTGAAAAGCCTAAAATAGGCCTGATCAATTTAGGTGAAGAAGAAGGAAAAGGTAATTTACTGGCGCAGGCTGCTTACCCTTTGCTGAAAGAAAATGAACACATCAACTTCATTGGAAATATTGAAGGACGCGATATTCTCTTAGATAAAGCTGATGTATGTGTTTGTGATGGTTTTACCGGCAATGTGATTCTTAAGATGGCGGAAAGTATACATGATATTGTGCAGCGCAGGAATATTAAGGATGAACATTTCGAACGTTTTAATTTTGAATCTTATGGTGGTGTTCCGGTGCTGGGTGTATCTAAGCCTGTGATTATCGGACATGGCATCTCTCATGCCACTGCTTTTAAAAATATGATCAACATTGCCGTGAAGATGATGGAAGTTGATCTGTCTAACAGAATCCGCGAAAGTTTTGCTGTAACAGCACAATAATTCCTACACCTCACAGGTTGGAACCTTCTAGGTTGGAACCTTCTAGGTTAGAACCTTCCAGGTTGAGACCTTCCAGGTTGGAACCTCGTGGGGTATATTTAAGCCGCTGCTTATTGTTGTTCAGTACAAGGGTGCGACGCAACGATGCTGAATTAAAAAATATAAGCTGACCACCAGATTATGCAAATGCTTCCGGGTATTGACGCATTGCCTGTTTACGAACATTCGTGTAAACTTTATGTGAAGCTATTTTTACCATAATGGCAAGTACTGCAACAATACAGAATACATAAATGTTAATGTGTGATCGGAAAATGACCAAATACTCCAGCCAGATGAAAGGAAAAAAAGTTTCAGGTTGATAGAAGATCAGCAATAATTTCTTTTTTTGTTTTTTGTTTCTCCTGATAGTGATGATTAATTGAATTAAAGTACAAACTATCCATAAAGCAAAGAATACCGGATATAAAACATCCAATGAAAAGGTTTGAACCAATTGCCAGGTAACAAGCAATATCAATGCAATGGAAAGAAACTGAGGCCACCGGAAAAGATTCAACAATTCTTTCCGAAATAAATTTTTACCAGCTCTGTATGCCTGTTGTTCTTTTTCCTGTACAATTTTTGCGAAACCAAATATGCCGAAATCTTTGTATACTTTTTGTAAAGCAGTTTCAAAACCAAGTGCCGGTTGTAATAACATCTCCTCTTCTATTCTTTCTGCCAGATGATCTACTATTTCAGTTTGCAGATCATAATAATGCACCATTTTCTTTTGCGTAAACAAAAACAACGCATCTACCTGTTCTTTTGAAAGCGCCATTTATGCAATTTTAATGTTTAAAATATTTTCCATTTGCTGAAAGAAAGACTGTAATTCCGCAAGCCTGTTTTTCATTTCCTTTTTACCGGTCTTAGTAAGGCTGTAATATTTTCGCATTCTATTTCCGATATTCTCCATTGAAACCGTTACCAATCCGTCTGCCTCCAGTTTATGCAAACCCGGATACAAGGCACCTTCCGTTAAGCTGAGTTGTCCATTGGTTAGTTCCTTTACTTTTTTTGTAATTTCATAACCATACATTTTATCCTGTTCAGCAAGAAGCTTTAAAATAATCGTGGTTAATGAACCCTTATACAGGTTTGAATTCGGGGGCATGATCAAAAATACATAAGAATCTTATGTATTTTTCAAAAAAAAAGAATAACTGAAATCGAAATGCCGGAATTGTAATCCTCAGAGATCTTAAATAATTACATTAACGGCAAATGATTGCCAACATAAACCATTTCCTTTGTACAAACATTGAAAATGAAATCATTTATATCACTTTGCCTGGTTCTCTTTACAACATACACGGCAGTAGCTCAAAACAGCTATAATTATGCTGTTGATCTTACAAAAGCTGATAATGATGAATTGGTGGTGACGCTTGTTTGTCCTGCTGTTAAAACGAAGCAGATCAATTTTTATTTACCTAAGATCGTTCCGGGAACATACATGAACAGCAATTATGGAAAATATGTGCACGACCTGGTGGCAACTGATAAAAACGGGAAGGCATTGCCGGTAAATAAGACCGACGACAATACCTGGCAGATATCTAACGCCCATAAAATGCATAAAATCAGTTATCGTGTGGAAGATACCTGGTTTTCGGAAATCAACAACAAGGTGTATTCCATGTGCGGAACCAATTTTGAAGCCGGTAAAAATTTTGTACTGAATACGCCGGGCATCTTTGGTTATTTTGAAAATATGAAAAATATTCCTTTTCATCTTTCTTTCACAAAACCAGCAGGATTTTATGGCGCTACCGGATTAACGCCTACGGTAACATCAAATACAAAAGATGAATTTTTATGTGATAATGCAGATCATCTGTATGACTCTCCTATCATGTATTCATTGCCGGATACCACCACCATTACCGTAGGAAATACAGAAGTACTTGTTGCCATTTATTCACCTAAAAAAATGGCA
>JANNZE010000209.1:0-16289 GCA_031410455.1 Chitinophagaceae bacterium
GTAGCTGTAAACTATCAAGGCTTCCGTGAATTTAATCTGTACCCGGGAACGGAGTTGAACCGTCACTCGCATTACTGCGAACAGGATTTTAAGTCCTGCGTGTCTACCAATTCCACCACCCGGGTGCGCTGGTAGAAAAAAAATCCCGACGTGGTCGGGATCTTGGAGCGGAAGACCGGGCTCGAACCGGCCACCCCGACCTTGGCAAGGTCGTGCTCTACCAAATGAGCTACTTCCGCGGTTTATAAAGAACTATTTTTTGGATTGCAAAAATAAGGGTTGTTGCTCCAAAAAAACAAAACTTTTTTTATTTGTATTTCGGATTGTACAAAGTGTTATCGGGAACATTTACTTCAGGCTTTCCCTTGTAACGGTGAACATATAAATTGTAACATCCACCCAATACAAATGCAATGATCAAAAATACCTGGCAGTACCAAAGGAACCTTGAAGAAGAAACCCAGTTATGCCCGAAATCTTTTTTCTGATTTTCAATTAGTTCTTCGCTCATTGATTGATTTTTAACGAGTGCAAAAATAAGCGCTTACACGCAAAAACAATTATTTACTGCCTACAATTTCTGAAAACTTCTTTTTCTTTTTAATAAAATATTGCCAGATCAGCGAACCGTCATACCAGCCGTCATATTTACTTCTGGGATATGGCAGATCCGGCATTTTACCGGAAAACAACCAGCCCATATACTCAATATGTGCTTTCATAACGGCCATAAAGAAACCGGCATCACCGCTTAACAAGGCACGCCAGGCAGCCACAACATCCAAACCCAGCCGGAATATGATTTTCCACCATTTTTCCCTCCAGGGCATGTTCTTATGCATCATGATCAGGTTATTCCTGAAATTGAGAAATGTTTTTTTACTGTTGCCTTTTGGTAAAGTACCACCTCCCACATGATAAACAACACTCATGGGTACAGCATATACCAGAAATCCAAGGCGATGCAGCCGCCAGCAAAGATCGATCTCTTCCTGGTGTGCAAAAAAGTAAGGATCCAGCCCGCCGGCCTCATGGTATAATTCTGCCCGTATGCATAAAGCCGCACCCGTTGCCCAGAAGCAGGGAACCGCATCATCATATTGACCTATGTCTTCTTCGCAATCATCAAATACCCTTCCTCTTGCAAACGGATATCCCAGGTTGTCTATCCAGCCACCACTTGCACCTGCATATTCAAATGTATGTTTGTGGTGATAGGATAATATTTTAGGCTGACAGGCACCAACATTTTTATGGCTTTCCATTACATAAATCAGCGGCTCCAGCCAGTGTGGCGTCACTTCAATATCACTGTTCAGCAATACATAATAATCAGAACGTACCTGCGATAAGGCCATATTATAACCTCTTGCAAATCCTTCATTAGCGGGGTTGATGATGATCTCTGCAGAAGGAAAATGCTTTTGTACATATTGCACAGAATCATCAGACGAAGCATTGTCTGCAATCACAATGCGCTTATTCGGATAAGATGAAGCAAAAACGGAAGGCAGAAATTTCTCTAAAAAGCGCTTCCCGTTCCAGTTTAAAATAACAACGGCTACTTCCGGCAGGTTACCGGCTTTAGTCCATTCTTCAACATCGTTGCGTCGCATTACATTCATCGGCAGTGCTGCTATGCTGCAGTTCAGCAAACATAACTCATAATTCATTTAGGCATTCTTGTTACATTTGAAAATGTTTTCTCAATTATTCAACTGGCGTACGGTTTTATCACTTATCGCCATCTTTATTGTTATCACTTCCGTTTTCTTTTCCAACTACCTGGCAAAGAAAATTGCTACCGATGAAAAATTGAAAATTGAACAGTGGGTGGAAGCTGCGAAAGACATCAACAATCCCAATACTACCGAAACACATCTCAGCAGTCGTATCCTCACAGAAAACAGTAAGGATATTCCAATGATCGCTGTCACCGAAAAAGACAGTATCCTGGATCATTATAATCTCGATACTTTTCAGGTTCATGCCGACCGTAACTACCTGAAAAAAAAATTACAGGAATTCAAGGATCTTAACGCTCCCGTAATCTGGAAGAATCCGTTAAATCCCAGCCAGGTGAACCGCGTTTATTATGGTGAATCCTCTTTACTCATCCAGATCAAATATTTCCCTATCGTGCAACTGATCATTGTGGCTTTGTTCATATTGATTACGCTTATCACCATAGCTACAAGAAATAAAAGCACCCAAAATCAGGTATGGGCTGGTATGGCAAAAGAAACCGCACACCAGTTAGGTACACCTTTGTCTTCTTTGCAGGGATGGGTGGAAATGCTGAAAGATGATCCGCAAAATGAAAAGATCGCTAATGAAATGAGTAAAGATGTGGACCGCCTTAAACTGGTAAGCGATCGTTTCGGAAAAATCGGCAGCACTCCGCAGCTGGAAGAACTTAATATTGTAACCCAGGTGGAAGCCATGGTGGCCTATTTAAAAAGACGTGCCCCGGATAAAGTAAAATTCATCATCTATGCACCGGATGCTGATATGCCGGCTATGATCAATGCGCCGTTGTTCGACTGGGTGATAGAAAATCTTTTAAAGAATGCACTCGATTCTATGGAAGGAAAAGGAACCATCACCATCAACCTGAAAAATGAAGTGGCTCAGATGAACATTGATGTTACCGATACCGGGAAAGGTATTCTCAAGAAAAATATTCCAAATGTATTTAAGCCGGGCTTTACCACCAAAAAACGAGGGTGGGGACTGGGCCTTTCACTCAGTAAAAGAATTGTGGAGCAATACCATAAAGGAATGTTGTTTGTAAAACACAGTGAACCGGGAAAAGGAACTACTTTCCGGATCGTACTGAAAAAATAAGTTGAAGGTGGAAAGTAAAAAGATAAAAAGGTGAGAGGGAATAAGTTTATACCTGGCTATGAGAAAAATTTCATTCAAGCATTGGAATTATCTTTTAATGAAAATGCAGATCCTTCCATTGCTGTTCAGCAGAAAGCATACATGAAAGACCAGTTTGAATTCATAGGAATTAAAACGCCGGTGAGAAGAACAATATGTAAACCGTTCTTACAAAAAACACATTTGCCTCCCAAAGATCAGGCTGTAAAAATAGTACAGGCTCTATGGAAAAAACCAGAAAGGGAATTTCAATATTTTGCACAGGAACTTCTTTTACAATACACCAGGGAATTTGAAAAAAAATATATTGAACTGATCGAATGGATGATCGTTCATAAATCCTGGTGGGATACTGTAGATATGATCGCCGATAAATTAGCGGGAGCCTATTTTAAAATATTCCCTGAACAGATTCCGTTGATCATCAAAAAATGGTTGAAAACAGATAATATGTGGCTGCAACGAAGTTGTATTATTTTTCAACTTAAGTACAAAAGCAAAGTAGACACGCATTTGTTGGAAAAAATTATTCTTCCCCTGATGCATTCAAAAGAATTTTTCATCAACAAAGCCATTGGCTGGATCCTGCGTGAATACAGTAAAACAAATCCTGATTGGGTTCAGCAATTTGCAGCCAGAAATAAACTCAGTAATTTAAGCAGGAGAGAAGCCCTGCGTTTGATGAAATAACTGAATCCTCACTAATGGATCGTACATACCAAAATCAAAACGCAATCCTGTATTTCAATTCATAATTCATAACTCAAAATTCATAATGTAGAATTACATTTTCCCCATCACATACATTTCCCCTTCCGGTGTTGGATTTCCGCCCTCCTTTTCCAGGGTGATGGCGAACGCTTCCGCCTTGCCGAAAGATTTCATTTTCTGTATGCGGTAATTGTTTCCTTTTTTAGTGGTGAGGATCATTCCGGCATCAACAGGCTTACCATCTACAATGGCCCAGAGCTGGTATTGTTTACCCGAAGGTGCATCGGGAAGGTTGGATGGATCAACATACAACTCACCAGTATTTTTCATCCAGAAGATCTTGGCAGCAGCATCAGGAGCAGCAGGCAGACCCTGCAATGCCACAGGAACACTGTATTTATTATGCACCACTTCCATATCGGCCTCTATGCCTTTTTTTGAATCTTCAATGGCAAGCAGTTGTTCTTCTTTTTCTGTTAACGTTTTTTGTGCGGTCTGGTATTTATTGAAAAAAACGAGGTTGGTCACAGCACTCAGTAACAGTAACAATACAGAAGCTGCTGCCAGTTTTTTCCAGAAAGGCAACATATTCACCACCTTACCACCAATTTTTTCCGGAGCAGCAAAATGCACTTGTTGGACGGAACGTAAAACTTTTGATTTGAGATCAGGAGATGGTGTTAACGCATTGGATTGCGCAAAATTTTCCATATCTATTTCAATGTGGCTCAATTCTGCTGCAACTTCAGGATATATGCGAAGCCATTCCTGAACCTGCAGATTCTCTGCTTCAGTAGTAATGCCCATCGCATACATTTCCAGAATACCGGACGATATGATCTCTCGTGTGTCCACTATGTTTCGTGCATCATTTTTCTTAATTCAATTATGGCTGACCGCATTCTTGTTTTAACCGTTCCAAGGGGAATATTCAAAGCTTTGGAGATTTCATCCTGTGTGTAGCCGTAATAATAAGCAAGGTCAATCAGTTGTTTCTGATCAGGTTTCAAAAGCGTCAGTTGCTTTTGTAAACCAATCGTGTCAAATTTTTCTGATGTTGAAAACTTATCATGGTAATTACTTACGGAATTTTCATCGGTAGAGATTTTCTGTTGTTTTTTAAATCCCTTACTTCTTAATACATCTATCGTTAAATTTCTGGTGAGATTTACGATCCAGGTAAATAATCTTCCCTTTGTATGGTCGTAATGCTCAAAATTATTCCAGATCTTAACAAATGCTTCCTGCAGGATATCTTCCGATAACTGCTGGTCGTCCACCATTCGTGAAACAACCCCGTTCAGTGCCCCGGCATAATTATCATACAGGTAACCAAAAGCAGCCTCATCCTTTAACCGGAGCAAAGCTACTAATTCATCTTCTGTATATTTACTTAATTGAGGCAATCTGTTAATTAATGATGACAAATATAGTGAACGCAGTCTGTGGTATATAAAAAGTATTTTTTTATTTTATGAGTTCCACTTCATATAGCCCACTGAATAAAAACCATTTTTTGGTACCTACCTCCAGGCATTTATAACGGGTTCTCATTTTTTCGCCCCGCCGGAAGATCCTTTCGCCACGGATCCTGAACAACGCATTCTCCGGAACATGCTCTACCAATACTGTTCCGTCTTTTTTATCATCGTATTTTTTCAGTACCCGCAACAATTTCACATCTCCACAACTGGAAGCTGCAGGATTAGAAACACTTTTCAACAAAGTATGTTCAATTTCATCAGGGAAAATTTTCCTGGATATAAATTCTTTAAGGATCAGCCCAAATTCATATTTCCATTCTTTACCATGCGGAGAAACTTTATGGCCGAATTTTTCGAAGGTGAGCATGTGTGCCAGTTCATGTAATAAAGTAATGAGAAAACTGTATTTATTAAGATTGCCATTTACGCTGATGCGATGTGCCTTATCATAATGTTTATGCCGGTAATCGCCTAAAATGCTTTCCCGTTTTCGTGTGACCGTAAGATGCACTTTATACAGATACAGATAATGCATCACACCTTCATAACTTCCTTCAGGAATGTAATCTTCCAGTTGTTTTAACGGAACTTCCTTCTTAGGCATGCTTTCTTTTATTCAGCTTCATTACAACACCTACTTCTGTTGCCAGGTAAATGAGGTATAATATCAATGCTGCAAATACAGAACGTTTATTGTATTGTACGCCAGCCATGCTTACATACAGGAAAACGGCTATCACGCAAATGAACATTTTAAGCATCATACCACCCATAACGCTCCTGATGAATACATTCGGATTTTTATTGTGAAGGGCTTTTGCCTGCATAAAATAACTTAAAACGCTAATCGCCATGAGCAGGATGTTGGAATAGATCAGCACATCTATATTAAAACCTTTGGATTGGAGCGCTGAAGAAAATGCCACCAGTAAGCCGCTGATCATAGTAAAAAGAATTACCAGAGGAATGATCTGACCGATATTTTTACGCATTTATTTTTTTTGAGAAGTTTCTTTTATGATCTTATAAATCACACCAAAAATAATAGTTAATGGCAAGATCCACACAGCAAGAGGAGTTTTAAAACCCATCCATTGATCTGTTTTTAAACCCAGGTAAACGCCAAGGCTGATGGCCACCAGGAATTGAAAGCCCAGGCCTGCATATTTTAATAAGGAATTATTGTTTTTGTTATTCATTTACTGCCCGCGCTATTTCTGTAAGATCTACAATATTTGCTCCCATCCTGCATTGCCCGTTAAAATTTGCGGAAGGTTCCACCACCAGTTTAGAAGCATGGATATCTCCCTGAACATGGGCTTTGCCGCGAAGATACAGCAGATCGTCTACCTGGATCTTTCCGTCAACTCTTCCCATGATATCCGCCTGCTGGCCGGTAATATCACCTTCTATGACCGCATCAGGGCCAATAAATATTTTTGCAAGTGAACGCACATTGCCTCTCAAAGTACCGTCAATTCTTATGTCGCCGTGTGTATCAATGTTTCCCGATACGATCATACCGGATGATACAATACTCACGCTTTGCATCTGATTATCAGCTTTTTTTGGTCGGAACATGGCTTTTATTTTAATACGTTTACAATACCTTACCTTATATAAACGTTGCAGCCGCCGGTTTAGTCTTCGCTGTTCTCTAATTTTGGTAATGTGAGCAGGGTAGTGTCTAGAGTGGAGGTTGTTCCTTTCAGCACATTTTGGAGATTATCATAATAGGTATGCTGAAGTCTGAGCGCATTTTCCATGGAATCTGTCCGCATTTTCAGGATTTTGAGTTGCCTGACTTCTTTTGCACTGGAATAACCGGCACCCGGCAGGTAATATTTTAAAGGAGTAAAGATGATGAGGGCTACCGTAAGGCTGATCATGATCACAAAAACAGCACTCATGGCAATGTACACACTGCTGCGGGTGAGTTTGAATTTCACCACTTCTTCATACGTGTCTTCATTCATTACCACCAGGCGGTAATGATTCCGGAGGCGTTTGAGCGTTGTGTTCGGATCTATTTTCAAAATATGCTGTTCAGGCGTAAAATTAGGTAACCCTATCCGATTATAGGATTAAAATCAAATCTGAACGGGAGCAACTTTAACAGATCACAAGGCCCGGTAATTTTCATTTAGCGTTGATCATTAGTATTTTTGACAACCTGTATTGGCAAAAAAGCCGATATTTATCGTTATAATCTCTATTAATGCACAGACATTTCATACGGAAATTTTTCTTTTTTGCATTACTCCTTAATTCCAGTGCTGCTTTTTGTCAGCCTACCTGGACTTTTGATCCTTTTGGTAAAGAAAAAAAACCGGATGAGTATGAAGAAAAAATTCTGGGTTCTGAAAAAACGGCCACTAAAAAATTCACCACTTTCCGTCGTTTTGTTCAGAATAATGTAACGCACTACAATTTTTATTTCAATGCCAATGCTAAACTCAATGCTGTTATTGAAAGAGCCAAACTGGCACAGGTAGATGATTATTCTAAATTATTATCATTTTATCCATACAGTTTTGCCAATACCTCCAGCCAGAAGGTAGAACTGGATTCTGTGATCTTAAAGTCTACCGGTGGAATATTACTCCATGACCTGAGGAGTGACTGGGTGGATGATTTGTACTTACTGATTGGCAAAGCCTATTTTTTAAGAAATGAACTTGATTCCGCTGCGCTTACCTTTCAGTTCATCAACTATAACCTGTTTCCCCGTAAAAAGAAAGATGATGACGACAATAAAGTGATCGGCGGAAACAGCCAGGCTTCACAGGGAACGTTATCCATTGCCGACAAAGAGAAACGGAATATTGTTCAGAAGGCACTTACAAAACCACCCAGCAGAAATGAATCATTGCTGTGGTTAACACGTACCCTTACCGAGAAAAAACAATTTGGTGATGCGGCAGGTATGCTAAATATTCTTCACAATGATCCCAATATGCCGAAGCGCCTGATCAACGATCTGAATGAGGCAACAGCTTTTTGGTTTTATGCACAGGATGTTTACGATAGCTCTGCGGTGTATCTTGAAAAAGCACTGAGTGCTGCAGAGAATAAACAGGACCTTGCCCGCTGGGAATATTTACTGGCGCAGATGCTGGAAATGAGTGGAAAATATGACCAGGCTTCTGAATATTATATGAAGGCGGCAAAACATACCGTAAATCCTTTAATGGATATACATGCCCATCTGAATGAGGCAAAAATGGCCCGACAGAACGGCAATGCCAAAGAGTTGGAAAATAACATCAGTCGTTTACAGAAAATGGCCCGGAAAGATAAATATGAATCATACAGGGATATTATTTTTTATTCCATTGCTCAGCTGAACCTCCAGATGCCGGATACAGCCGTTGGTATTACCTATTATAAAAAAAGTACAGCTACTTCGGCAACATCCAATGATTATAAGGAAAAATCTTTTCTGCAACTGGCCAATATTGCCTACAGGCAAAAGAAATATACAGATGCTTTTGCATGGTACGACAGCCTGATGCCTAATGCTGATAATGTAAAAGTAGATTTCAATCTGAAAGAAAGAAGAGATGCGCTGGCCAATGTGGTGGATAAGATTTCTGTAATCAATCTGGAAGACAGTCTGCAGCGGATTGCGGCAATGCCAGCCGCCGAAAGAGATGCTTTTTTGAAAAAACTCAGTAAAGCATTACGAAAAGCCAGTGGGTCAAAAGAAGAAGAGTTCACCTCAACAGCACCAGGTCTTTCCTTCAATAATTCTAAAAATGAACCCGCCGATCTTTTTGCACCTGCTAAAGGCGAATGGTATTTTTACAATTCGGGTCTTAAATCAAAAGGCTTCAGTGAGTTTAAAAGCAAATGGGGCAAAAGAGAGAACGTTGACAACTGGCGCAGGAATGCTGCAATAGCTGCCAGTACAAAAGGCCCCGCATTCGGCGACCCGCTGGATGCCACCAAAAATTTAGGCACTGATTCTTCAAAATCAGGCCTTGTTGAAAACAGTTATGATGCCTTGTTACAAAATCTGCCTTTAACACCGCAATTAGTAGACAGCAGTAACAACCGTATTGCAGAAAATATGCTTGGGCTTGCAAAAATATTCCAGTTTGAAATACAGGATTATGATGAAGCCATTCGTGTATATGACGAATACCTTACACGTTTTCCAAAAAGATTGAAGGAAGGTGAAGTTTACCTGAACCTGTATTATTGCTGGAATAAAAAAGGCGATCAGGCAAAAGCCGATTATTATAAAAACTTGGTGGTTAACAAATTCAATGGAACACCTTCCGGTATTAAAATATCTCATCCTGAATATTTACGTCCTGATCTTAAAAATCCGGAAGTAACTGCTCGTTACCAGAGTATTTATGATCTTTTTATTGAAGGGAAATTTGATTCTGCATTTGTACTGAAACATGAGGAGGACAGTATTTACGGAGATACTTACTGGAGTCCGCAATTATTGTATATAGAAGCGATCTATCATATCCGTCAGAAAAATGACAGCATGGCGATAGAACGGTTAACGCTTGCAGAAGCATCATCAACAGATGATAAATTCAAACAGAAGATGAGCACGATGATAAACGTGCTGGGAAGAAGAAAAGAAATTGAAACTTATCTAACCAAACTGGAAGTTTCTCGTGTTGAGGAAAATAAAGTACTGATACCGGTTGAAGAAACACAGGAAAAAAAATTAACCCCGGCTTCCGGAAATCCTTCCGTTGTAAAACCTATGAAACCGGTTAACAGACCGTTGTCTGCAGATTCAGTGATAAAAGCTATTCCTTCTATGACGAAAGCCGGTTTCAGGCTGCAATCGGATAAACCACATTTTGTAGTAATGATTCTTGATAAAGTTGACCAGGTATATGTAAATGAAGCAAAAAATGCATTTGCCAGGTACAACCGAAATAATTTCGCCGGCCTTACTTTCACCATCAGCAAAGACCAGCTTAGTGCCGACAAACAATTGTTGCTGATATCTCCATTCGCGGATGCTGAATCGGCATTGGTTTATTTTGATAAAATTAAAAAAGCAGCGCCGGCAGAAGTGTCATGGCTGCCAAAAAATAAATATTCTTTCATTGTAATTAATGCTGATAATCTGCAATTGCTGAAAGAGAATAAAGACATCGGCACTTATATAGAATTACTGAATACTAATTACGGAAATAAATTCTGATACACCTATGACTAAAGCAGTAAGAATCCTCTGGCGACTTTTTTTAGGAGGGTTTGGCTTTCTTATCCTGTTGTTGATCTGCGCAAATTTTGGTTTGTTCGGCAAAATGCCTTCTATACACCAGCTCGAAAATCCTGAGGCGGATCTTGCCAGTGAAATCATCAGCAGCGATGGTGTACTGATGGGTAAATATTATTCTGAAAACAGGAGTGAGGTTAAATACAATGAAATATCTCCCAATGTTGTGAATGCACTCATTGCTACGGAAGATGAGAGATTTTATGATCATTCCGGTATAGATGCACAGGCACTGGCACGTGTGGTGTTTACGGCAGGTACGCAGGGCGGAGGAAGTACCATTACACAACAGCTGGCTAAAATGATGCTGGGTCAGGGAAGGGGTAATGTTGTAAAACGCGGTGTACAGAAATTAAAAGAATGGATCGTTGCCGTAAAATTGGAAAAAAATTTTACGAAGGAAGAGATTATCACCTTATACCTCAACCGTGCGCCGTGGGGAAATGTGTATGGTATCCGTAATGCAGCCAGAACTTATTTTCAGAAAGAACCGATCGATCTCAAAATAGAAGAAGCGGCTGTACTGATAGGTATGTTGAAAGGTTTTATTTATGAACCTATTCGTCATCCAAAGCTGGCTATACAAAGACGCAACACAGTGATTAACCAGATGGTGGTGGCCAAACAGCATTTTTTAAAACAGGAAGATGCAGACAGGCTGAAAGCAAAACCGCTTATCACCAATTATAAAAAGATCGATGAAAATGTAGGTATTGCGCCATATTACCGATCGGTGCTTATCGGCGTTTTAAAAAAATGGTGTAACGATAATAAAAATCCCAAAACTGGCGAACCGTATGATCTGTTCCGCGATGGTTTAAAAATTTATACAACCATCGATTCACGCATGCAGAAAGCAGCCGAAGCAGCAGTGGAAGTACATATGCCTGCTGTACAAAGGAAACTGAATGCGTCTCTTTCCAGAGGACGTGCTGCTAAAATATGGAAAGGTCATGATGATATCATTGAGGCGGCCATGAAATTTACTGACAGGTGGAAGCTGATGAAAGAAGAGGACATCCCGGAAGAAGAAATAAAAAAATCATTCCATCAACCGGTGAAAATGAAAATTTTCAGCTGGTGGGGAAATGATAAACATGAGAAGGATACCATCATGTCGCCTTACGATTCCATTAAATATCACAAACAATTATTGCAGACATCATTTGCTGTGATGGAACCCCGTACAGGAGAGATCAAAGCATGGGTGGGTGGCATTAATTTCAAATGGTTCAAATATGATCACGTTACTGCAAAGCGCCAGGTGGGTTCAACATTTAAACCGCTACTGTACACTTTAGCTGTAACTGATGCCGGCTATTCACCGGATACCTATATTCCGGGTGGGCCTTTAACGCTGGGCGGAAAAACGATCAATACGCGGGGTGGAACAATGGCCAATTGCCTCGCATGGTCCGTGAATGGTGCAGCATGGCATCTGATGGCCGTGATAGGCGTAAGAAGGACCATAGAGTTTGCAAAGCAGTGCGGCATAACGGTAACGTTGCCACCGTATCCATCTATTGCTTTGGGAGCTGCAGAAATTCCAATGCTACAGATGTTGCAGTCTTTTACCATGTTTCCTAATAAAGGATATAACACAGAACCGGTATACCTCACCCGTATTGAAGATAAGAATGGCAACCTGCTGCATGAATTCCCTATATCACAAAGCAAGCAGGTGATCGGTGAGTCAGATGCATTTACCATGGTGAAAATGATGCAGGGTGTAGTTTCATCCGGTACAGGACGACGAATCAGTTCTTATAATATTCCTGTTGAAAAAGCCGGTAAAACCGGAACAACAAATGGCAATACAGACGGCTGGTTCATTGGCTACACACCGGAACTGCTGGCTGGCGCATGGGTGGGTTGTGAAGATCCTATCATTCCAATTTACAGTGATAATGGCGGTGGTTCTGAAATGGCAGGTCCTGTATGGGCTTTATTTATGTCTGATGTGTACAACAGCAACGCATTCAATTATAAACTTGCCGCATTTGAAGAACCGGCAGATATCAAATCTAATCCGATATACGCAGATGCCAATTTTGAAAATATCCTCAACAGCGGAGATAGTCTGATGTCGGATAACGGCAACGGTGATGCAGGCGATTTTTCTACCATTGATGAAAAGGATCAATATGATGCGGTTCCCGTTAAACCGGATACTTCAAAAAAGAAGGATGATAAAAACACTAAAAGAGCAGACAGTTTAAAAGCTGTGGAAGAAAAAAAGAAGCCTAAGCCAAAAACAGTAAACGATTATAAATGATAAAGCGGCATTGCCGCTTTTTTTATGTTTTTCAAAACCGCTTCTGATGTTGTTTCGTACATGATGAAAACTAAAATAAATCATCATGAAAAAATTATTGTATTTATCCTTCATCGCTGCATTATTAACGAGCGCACCTACATTTGCTCAAAAAGGAAAAACCGTTATGGTAGGCGGGGCAGCTATGTATCCTTCCAAAAATATTGTACAGAATGCGGTTAATTCAAAAGACCATACAACTTTAGTGGCTGCCGTAAAAGCTGCCGGTCTGGTAGAAACTTTACAAAGTGCCGGCCCCTTCACCGTTTTTGCTCCAACCAATGCTGCATTTGAAAAATTACCTGCAGGTACAGTGGATAATCTTCTGAAACCTGAACAAAAATCTGCTCTTACAGGTATACTTACTTATCATGTAGTGGCCGGCAAAATTTCTGCTAAAGAATTAATGAAAAAAATTAAAGCTGGAAACGGAACTGCAACCTTAACCACGGTAGCAGGAGGAAAACTCACTTTCATGCGTAAAGGAAACGTGATCATGGTTAAAGATGAAAAGGGAGGAGTAGCCACTATAACTATAGCCGACGTTAATCAAAGCAATGGTGTGATTCATGTGATCAACAGTGTTTTATTACCGGCATAAAATATTATAAATGTTCAGGTATGGGGATATCCGGGATGTTTATTTGTATAAAGGGAACTTCAATAAGTTCCCTTTTTTTATACTAAAACCGGTGTGTTAATAAAACCGTAAGTGCATTAACAGATCATCAAAAACATACATCATGAAACAATCTTATTTTATTATTTCAATGCTCAGCCTGGGATTACTCGGCAGCTGTAAAAAAGACACAGCCATTACGGATCAATCTTCCTCATTTACCCAGGAAAGAAATATTGCTGCCACTACATTTTATGCCCTGGGCGCAGATAATACACTGGATAAATTTAATACCGATGAACCCGGACAGGTAGTAAACACTGCTATCATCGCCGGGCTACAGTCAATGGAAAAGATTATGTCTATTGATTTCCGCCCTTCTACAGGTGAATTGTATGGCATATCTAACCAGTCAAGGTTATATATCATACATCCGGAAAATGGCCGTACCAGGATGGTAGGCAACGGTCCCGTAATGCCGCAAATTAATGGTATTGCAGGGTTTGATTTTAATCCAACGGTAGACAGGCTGCGGATCGTTTCATCCGACGGTACCAATCTTCGCATCAACCCTGAAAATGGTGTGGTTATCGTTGATGGAAATATCAATGGTTTCGGTAATGCCGAAATTGCTGGTTCTGCCTATATCAACAATATTGCAGGAGCAGCCACCACTGCATTGTATGATATTGATGTAAACAGTGATAAACTATTTAAACAAAATCCACCCAATAGCGGTATGCTGGAAGAAATTGGGCCACTTGGTATAAATATAGAAGGCGAAGGTGGTTTTGATATTTCACCTGGTGGAATTGCACTGGGACTTTTTAAAGAGAATAAAAAATCAGTTTTGTTTGCGGTTGATCTTACATCCGGTAAAGCTAAAAAATTAGAAAAATTCAACAAGGATACCGAATACATAGGGCTGGCTATTCCAACCAATGCAGTTGCTTATGCAACTTCAGGAAAAAACCTGGTAATCTTTGATCCATTTTCTGAAATGCCGGAAGTGAATAAAACTATTACCGGTTTACAAATGGGAGAGATGATCGTAGGAATGGATTTTCGACCATTGAACGGTCAGATATTTGCCATCACTAATAATAGTGCTTTATATACGATCAATGCATCCAGCGGTGCTGCAACATTGGTGGCTTCTTTATCAGTGCCATTAACAGGAACATCATTTGGAATGGACTTTAACCCGGTGGTAGACAGAATTCGTATTGTTAGTAACAGCGGACAAAATTTAAGAGTTAATCCAGTGACAGGTGTAGCCATTACTGATGGAAATATCAATCCGGAATCTCCTATGATCAGTGCTGCAGCGTATGCTAATAATTTTTCAGGAACCACTACCACTAAATTGTATGTTCTAGATGCAGAAATGAGTAAATTATATGTACAGAATCCACCGAATGCGGGAACATTATCTTTTGTGGCAGATATGAATATTACAGCTTCTTCTTCCAATGGATTTGATATCGGAAGTTTCTCCAATAAGGCCTATGCTGTTCTTTCTTCCGGCGGAATGAATACTTTGTACAGTATTGATCTGCAAAATGGAATGAAACAACCCTTAAGAACAATAAGCAGTTCCAATGGCTTTACTATAGGGCTTGGATTTTAAATTATATAGTTTCAAAAATGAGAACCGGCTCCGGCCGGTTTTTTTATTTGATCAGGTTCCTGGAAATCTTGTATTTAGAATTGTATATGATGTTAACTTTATGGATTACATAAAAGGAGATCAATGAAGAGAACTGTAATAAGTGGAACCGGATGTTATATTCCAACTTTGATTCAATCGAATGACGATTTTATACAGCATGAATTTTATACGGAAGATAATCTGCCACTGGGCAAAACTCCGGAGATCATTATAGAAAAATTTAAAGATATCACAGGTATCAATGAAAGAAGATATGCCGCTGATGATATGAATACATCTGACATTGGATTTGCAGCGGCCGAATCTGCCGTTCAGGATAGCGGCATCGATCGTGAATCCCTTGATCAGCTGATTGTGGCGCATAATTTTGGAAATGTAATCAGGCACACCATACAAAGTGATGCTGTACCAAGCCTGGCCAGCAGAATCAAACATAACCTCCAGATAAAAAACCCTCATTGCGTTGCTTATGATGTATTGTTTGGTTGCCCGGGTTGGTTGCAGGGTGTTATCCAGGCCGACGCATTTTTTAAAGCAGGTATTGCAAAAAAGGCTTTAGTAGTAGGCACTGAAACTTTATCGCGTGTAATTGATCAATCAGATCGCGATAGTATGATTTTCAGCGACGGGGCCGGTGCAGCAGTTTTGGAATATCAGGAAGTTGCAGAGGATGGTCCTGGTATTTTAGGTACTGCCGTACTTACACATTCTATAGATGAAGTAGATTTTATTACTATGGGAAAATCGTTTCGTCCTGAAAGTGATGAAACGATTCGTTATATAAAAATGAAAGGCAGAAAAGTGTATGAATATGCGATGAAGATCGTTCCCGCTGCCATGAAAGAATGCCTTGACAACAGTGGAGTGGATATAAAAGATGTAAAAAAAATATTTATTCACCAGGCCAATGAAAAGATGGATGAAGGTATCATCAAAAGATTGTTCCAGCTCTATGGGCAGGATATACCCGATAAGATCATGCCGATGAGTATTCACTGGTTAGGCAATAGTTCTGTTGCAACGGTTCCAACATTATATGACATGGTTAGAAAAAATAAAATAGAAGAACAGTCCGTTCATACAGGCGATATCGTTTTATTTGCTTCTGTAGGAGCAGGCATGAACGTGAATGCAGTTTGTTACAGATGCTGATTCGTTTTTTTCTATTTGTCCCCTGATCTCACCGCCAGTAAAGCGAACTCTTCATTATTCTGATGAATTAAATTATTTGTTTCAGAAGTTTTACTGCAGGAAGCCAGTAAACAGATAAACAAAATATATAGGGCGGTTTTCATGGGTAAATGTTTCTGATGATAGGTTCTTAAATGAAAAATAAATCCAGT
>JANNZE010000210.1:0-1539 GCA_031410455.1 Chitinophagaceae bacterium
GTAAGGACTTGCAGCATTTAACAAGTGATTGGCCAGCTGATGTTTGATGGTGATCAGTTGAGCTGCAGAAAAAGCACCGCCTTTCCAGATGCTGACCCTCGTTATTTGTAGAGTTGCTTGTACCAGTGCCTGTATATTCTCCCCGTCTGGGCGTATCATGATATCGGACGGATCTGATGGATGTATATTTCTTGATTTCATAAAATGTATTTATGAAACCGAAATTGAAAAACCTACCATTTACCCTGGCAGGTTTGCGACATCTTGCGCATGTTTGTGCAATGAATAGATAAGAATAGACAGTTTGGGCATGTTTGGGAATTATGCCTTTTACGGAATTATTTGGAAATAAAACAGGGTAATTTTATGGGTATGTTTTGTAGGGTTTGTGTATTAACATTGTATGAATCCTTTTTTAAAAAACCAGCGTAATTTATTAATAACGCCTGATCATTTTCTAAAAATTTTGATTTATGATCAATTGCGTAAATGCTTTACATTTTTTTGTGTTGGCGCAATCAGATGCAAAATGATTACGGCAATCTATGCTTTAGTAGTAATGCTAAAACAGCGAACGTATATTCTTTGAAAATTTCAGATTGGTGAAAATTCAAAAAATGGAGTTTAGCTTGATCTGTATGATAAAAGAAAAAAAATGGGAATAGTTTAAAAGAGGTTGTAAATTAAAGAATGAAATAAGTAGTCTTCAAAAAGTTATCAAAATGGAAAATTATAAAAAAGCATATATAGCAGGTGGTTGTTTTTGGGGAATGGAAGATCTCTTTAGAAAGCTGCCTGGAATAATTGATACAGAAGTCGGATTCATAGGTGGTGAAAATGAAAAACCGACCTATAGAAATCATCCTGGTCACGCAGAAGGAATTGAATTGACTTATGATCCTGATAAAATTAGTTTTAAAGAAATTCTCGATTTTTTCTATAGAATTCATGACCCATCAACTGTCGACAGACAGGGTAATGACAGAGGATCAAGTTATCGTTCTGCAATTTTTATTCAAGATGCAGAAGAACGAAAAGTAGCAGAAGAGGTTATTCAAATAGTCAATAACTCTAAAAGATGGAGCGGTGAAGTAGTAACTACATTAGAACCTATTAGTAAATTTTGGCCTGCAGAACCAGAGCATCAAGATTACCTACTTAGAATACCAAATGGATATACTTGCCATTTTGAGCGATTCGGAACTTTTTTAAAAAATAGTTGAGGGTGAATAATGAAGTTTATTTATACTTTTCAATTTTAGAATAAGCACTACCGCTAATATGAGTATTTGCAAAAGCTGGGCACACGTAACCCGTGGTTCGGCAATTATAGCTTCATTAAGCAGTTGCTCGGGCTTGACAAGCAATTTTCGGCTAATTGCAAATCATCAACTATTACTTCTATTTTCATCATCGGTTGCCGGGCTGGACGAAATCCTATTTCCCAAAATTATAGCTTAGCCAGGCAGTTGGAATTCTGTTTCCCAAACTCAACGTTAAACCCAGGTTTGGCGCAAGCAGCGGGCCGGTTCATCACTT
>JANNZE010000211.1:0-2938 GCA_031410455.1 Chitinophagaceae bacterium
AGAATAATATCGCCAACCCTTGCAGGCAAACGAAATTCCACTTTATTAATGGAAGCTGTTACACATACAACGCCCGCATGTAAATGAGCACAAACAGCAGCCGCAATATCCATCCATTCCACCAGCCTTCCTCCCTGCAAAATACCCATCGGGTTGGTATCGTTCGGACAAACAACTTCTGTTTTAATAGTTTCAGACTGGGAAGGAAATTTAAAATTTGTCATGACGTAAAATTAAAATCGTTAACGCATTGTATCCATGATCAAAGTCATGCTGATAAATGTAAAATGAAATTCTTTAATTCTGAGAAATAAAAAAGCCGGCGAACTAACATCCGCCGGCTGAACCAAAAACAGGTTTCAGAGTATTACCATGGATAACGATTTTCGGCAATCAGTTTATCCGCTATTCTTCTCCTGGCATCTTTACCATTGAAAGGTGCCGCTTTTGTAAATCTTTTTAAACCCAATAACATCATTCTTTGTTCATCTCCGGTAGCAAAAGCATTGATCGCTTCTTTACCCGCTTTGTTTACAATATCCAATGCATCGGTTATGTAACAACGCATCATATCTGATTGTAAATGATGTTCAGCATTTTGTGCTGCCATTTTCTGCACTCTCAATAAAGCACTTTCTGCATGAAAAGTAACGATCGCCATATCCGCTATATTCATCAGTATTTCCTGTTCATCCTGTAAACCCATCATCAGTTTCTGTACTGCCGCACCTGCTGTCATCAGGATCGCCTTCTTCATATTGGCCACATATTTTCTTTCTTCTGCGAAGGGCGTTTCATCTTCATTTCCAAAATCAGGAATGCTCATTAATTCTTTAGATACGGCCATGGCAGGACCCATCAGATCGAGTTTTCCTTTCATGGCACGTTTCAGCATCATATCCACCGTTAGCAAACGATTGATCTCGTTAGTGCCTTCATAAATTCTATTGATGCGGCTGTCTCTGTATGCCCTGCTGATCGCATATTCATCACTGAACCCATTGCCGCCAAATACCTGCACACCTTCATCTACTACAAAGTCCAACACTTCACTTCCGTCAACTTTTAAGATTGCACATTCAATGGCATATTCTTCTGCCGCACCCAGCAATGCTTCATTAAAAGGTTTACCGGCATCCGATAATTCAATTTCTTTATTATCAATCCAGCGTGCCGTTCTGTATAAGGCACTTTCACTTACCCACACACGTATTGCCGCAGATGCCAGTTTGTGTTTGATGGCACCAAAACTCGCAATCGGTTTTTTAAACTGCTCACGTGTATTGGCATAAGCGATCGTATTGGCCAGCGCCATCTTTGATCCGCCCAATGCAGCCGCTCCCAGTTTCAAACGGCCGATGTTTAAAATATTAAAAGCGATGATGTGACCTTTCCCGATTTCACCCAGCACATTTTCAACCGGAACTTTACAATCCTGGAAATACAATTGAACCGTTGAAGAACCTTTGATGCCCATCTTATGTTCTTCCGGTCCCTGCGTAAATCCTTCCATGCCTCTCTCTATAATAAAAGCAGTGAATTTATCTCCGTCTATTTTTGCAAACACGGTATACACATCTGCAAAACCACCATTGGTGATCCAGCATTTTTGCCCGTTCAGTAAATAATATTTTCCATCAGCAGAAAGGGTAGCTGTTGTTTTTGCTCCCAATGCATCACTGCCACTGTTGGGTTCTGTTAAACCATAACTGCCTTTCCATTTTCCGGTGGCCAGGTTGGGAATATATTTTTGCTTTTGTGCATCCGTTCCGAAATATAAAATAGGAAGTGTTCCTATGCCCGCATGTGCACTCATTGCCACACTGAAAGAATATCCGCCACCCAATCCTTCACTTACGAGGGTAGAGGTAACAAAATCTTTTCCCAAACCACTCAAAGATTCCGGAACAGAGGCGCCCAGCAAACCGAGTTCACCGGCTTTCTCCATCAGCGATGGCATCAATCCCGGTTCCATATTGTCTATACGATCCACTTTCGGCAATACTTCCGCGTCTAAAAACTGCAGGCACATGCCCTTCACCATTTTCTGCTCCTCATTAAAATCTTCCGGCGTAAAAACCTGTTGCGGATCAGATTCTTTGATCAGCCATTCACCGCCTTTCAAAACATTTTCTGTTATTGTATTCATGGTGTGTATTTTAATATTTTCAACTTAAATTTTCATAAACTTTCTGAAGCACTTCCTTCGCGATCTCTATCTGCCCCTGTGTAACACCTTCCAATGCCTCCGTTAATGTCTGCCCGGCCAGTTCCATCGTTTGTTCCTGCAATTGCTGCGCTTCCGGCGTCAGGTAAATCATATTGATCCTCCTGTCTTCCTTACTGGCCACTCTTTTTACGAGTTTCAGTTTTTCCAGGTTATCTACGAGCCTCGTAATGCTCGGTTTATCCCTGAACGTGCAATCACATAATTGCTGCTGGCTGATACCATCCTGCTTCCATAAATGATACAAAACACTCCATTGCTCTATCGTGATATCAACGCCATTCTGTTTAAAATTCTTCTGAAGCCTTCTTGCTATCGCAGTACTCGCCTTGCCTGTAATAAAGCTGTACAGTTCACTTTTCTTAAATTGGTTGTTTGGCATATAGTTGTTTAAGCAACTATATAAAGATAATCAATCGCTCTAATGGTAAAAAATTATTTTTGTATTTGTACAGGCGTTCGCTGACCCGGCATGGTTGTGTCACTCACTTGTACGGCAAACCACTATGCAGCTGATCATTCTCTCTCTTCTTGTATTATTTACCGGCTATGGTTTGCTGATGCTGTATTACAGAATGGCCTGGAAAAATATCCCTTCTCCGCAGTTGAAGGATGATGCGCCGGTCACTTCCATTACCGTTATTATTCCCGCCCGTAATGAAGAAAAAAATCTTCCGGCATTACTGGCTTCTATTCAGAAACAGTCTTATC
>JANNZE010000212.1:0-6799 GCA_031410455.1 Chitinophagaceae bacterium
ACCAGGTATTTTACCACACCGGCACCATTACAAAACTGGTTATGGTATGTGGTGGCAGAAACAGATTCCGGTTTCCAGGTAGGATACCGTTCAGTTTTTGATACCTCAGAAGTTATGCATTTTCATTATTTTCCTAAAAACGAGCAACTCATTCTGCATAATACCGATCCTGCCATCGCCCGGTTGAAAAGATTTTCAAAAGGATATTATACCATTGAAAAATATGGTGATACAACTGTATTCAATGATCTGCGTTTCGGGCAGATCATCGGCTGGCAGTCTCCGGAAGAGAAATTTGCTTTTCATTATTTCGTAGGTGATGATTACGACAATGTGCTGGTTGTGCAAAGAGGAAGATTTGCCAAATGGGATAAAGCTGTATTTAAAAAATTCATAGAACGTATCAAAGGCATCTGATCAGGCTTTCTTTTCCTGCCTGAAATAAAAAGTAAACAGATAAAATACGATCCTTACGAACTGGTAAGATATCCAGGAAATGAATTTTCGTACAGGATTCAGTTTCGCTAAATAGTTTGCATCATCTATATGAAGGCATTCATGCTGTAACACATGATTAAGTGTTCTGTGTACAGCCCTTCCATACAGTTCATTTCTGATGTCCAGGTTCAACTCGATGCTGGCAAAAGCACTGATGTCATTGATATTGTAAGAACCCATCGTTACGAAACGCTGATCACTTACCGCAACTTTTCCATGCAGAATATTTTCCTGGTATTCATAAATTTCAATTTTATGCCGCAATAACCAGGCATACATGTACCGCTCTGCATTTTTTGCCACCTTCACATCCGACATGCCCGTCATGATCACTTTTACTTTCACACCCCGTTTGATCGCCTGCACCATACTCCGGCGTATGGCATTTCCCGGTATGAAATATGCACAGAGAATGATGATCTCTTCCTTTGCTGATCTGAACAATTCCAGGTATGTTTTGGAAATTTCATTTTTATTTTTCACCCAGTCATTTCTCCTCATTCGCACTTCAGCAAGTGTTTCTTCTTCAACCGTAAATTCATAATGGTGAGGTATGGGTTTGTATTTCCTATTTGATTTTAAAAATCCATTCCAGGTTTTACAACAAAGAACAGCGAGTTCCTGTGAAACAGGGCCTTCCGTGAGAATGGCAAAATCAAGCCAGGCCTTTTCACCTTTCATATCATTATATCTGTTACTGATATTGATTCCACCCACTAATGAAAAACGGTCATCTGTTACAATAACCTTATGATGTAATCTTCTGCCAAAATAAAAACTCCGGCTTCTGAAAAGTGGTTCAAAAAATTTAAAATGTACACCCGCATTCCGCAGATCAGCTATGAATTCATCATCCAGCGACTGTGAGGCATAGCCGTCAATCACCAAATATACCTGCACGCCGCGTATTACGGCATCTTTCAGCGCATTTCCAATCAGGTTCCCGGTTTCATCATTTTCATATATATAGGTCTGCAGATGTATGATCTTGCCGGCAGAATTGATAAGATGCAGCAGGGTATCAAAATAATCACGGCCCCCTTTGATCAGCTTAACTGAATTAGGATAAGTATACAAACCGGAGAGGGTACTGCGGCGTTTGGCCATTGATTGCTTTTATATTAAAATTAATTCTTTATCAATAAGCGGGCCCATTCATTTACAAACTGATTTTATTCAGTAAATTTATTGATGCCGGTCATATTACGGTAAATGATTAAATGGTTAGTTTGTATTCAATGTTGATAGAAATAGCAGATAATAAAACCATAGAAGATCTTCAGCAAAAATTCTCGGATTGTTTTAGTTTGCTGAAACTGGAATTTTACAGGCATCCGCATCATTGGTATGAAAATTCAGATGAGAAAGAAGCTTTACCGCCACATATCATGCTGGATCATATCCGTAAAAATCATGCACACGGGTTCCTGGAATTTTTTTCACACACAAAAACCGGTGCATTTGAATCTGAACTGCGTGAAAAATATGGCTTACATGTGCAGGTATTGAGAAAGAAATATGGAGTATGGCAGCAAACTACGGGCACCGATCAGCTTTCATTGGGTGAACAACAAAAAATAGCTTCTTTACAAACTATGCTCTAAGCATTGAAATATTATTATGGATACATTTTCATCACACATCAAAGGAAGTAAACCGGTTCTGGTTGATTTTTTTGCGGAATGGTGTGGGCCTTGTAAAATGATGCCTCCGGTATTATTACATGTAAAAGAAAAAATAGGAGACAGGGCCACTATTTTAAAAATGGACATTGATAAGAATCCAACCTTTGCGTCCAGATATAACGTGCAGGCAGTTCCAACGCTTATTATATTCAAGGATGGAAATATTGTATGGCGTAAATCCGGCGTTGTTCCGGCTCATGAAATTTTAGAAAATCTGAATTTTCACATATCATAATATTAAACATTTTTACAAACCGCTTTACAGCAAAAACCAAAAAACATGATTGCAATTTCACTGGCAGATTTTTGTCACAAAGAACTTAAGGATTGGGCATCTATGCTCGTTTTTTTTGAAAATGAAATGAATAGTTTTGAGAAGAGACTGATAGCAATCAGTACCCAGAATACAAAACCTCATATTATGAAGCAGGTAGAACATTTCCAGAACCAGTTCATCATACAAAAGGAAAACTTCGATATCCTGAATCATGAAATAAAAATTCACGAGCAACTTATCGCAAAGGAAATGCAGGTTGGTAAAATTTTTGATAATATGGAGATTACTGACCAGCAATATTTCCTGAGAGATAAAATGCATTCTGCTGAAAAAATATTCATCGCTCTGAAGCATGAATTCTACAATTTCGCAGGAAGGGTTTTATAATCCCGGTATTGATCGTAACCTAAAAATATAAAATTAGATATGACAATTGTCATATTTTTTTTTGACCCGTATCATCGGCTGTCAAAGCAAGGGCTGTTACTTTTGAAAGAAAAATTATTATCCCTGCGCAACAGCCTATATGTTATCACTGTGGTGAAATTTGTGAAACGGTAATTGAAACCGATCATAAAAATTTCTGTTGCAATGGATGCAGCCAGGTGTATTTATTACTGAATGAGAACAACCTGTGTAATTATTATGATCTTGATAAAAACCCCGGCATAAAAGCAAAAGGTAAATTCAAAAGCAGCCGTTTTGCATACCTCGATGATGAAGGCGTTTTAAAAAAACTGGCTCATTTTATTGATGCCACCCATGTAAATATCACATTCAGTCTTCCACAGATGCATTGTGCTTCCTGCGTTTTTCTGCTGGAGAACTTACATAAGATTTCTCCGGGAATTGTGCGTTCACAGGTACATTTTCAGAAGAAAGAAGTTTTTATCAGTTATGATCCGCAAATGATCACCCTTCGTAAAGTGGTGGAATTGTTGGCTTTTATCGGGTATGAACCTTATATCAGCCTGGATGATATGAAAGAAGGAACGGTAAAAAAGTTTGACCGCAAACAGATATTTGCATTAGGTGTTGCCGGATTTTGTTTTTCCAACATTATGATGCTGAGTTTCCCGCAATATTTTTCCGGTGGTATTATCGATGAAGCGGGATTGAAGGAAACATTTATATGGATCATCTTCGGTTTGTCTTTACCTGTTTTGTTTTACGCTGCGTCCGGCATATTTGAATCGGCTTATAAAGGGCTTCGCCAGAAAAATCTGAATGTTGATATACCGATCGCTCTTGCAATTGTGATCACCTTTGCCAGAAGTTATTATGAGATCATCAGCGGAACCGGAAGCGGATATCTTGATTCCGGATCCGGCATAATATTCTTTATGCTGATCGGCAGATGGTTTCAGCATAAATCCTATGACGCACTTTCTTTTGACCGTGATTATTTATCTTATTTTCCGCTGGGCGTCACTATTTTAAAAAATGAAAAGGAAGAAATGATACCAGTCACCAAATTAAGGGTGAACGACCGTATTGTTATCCGGCACGATGAAATGATTCCTGCCGATGCAAACATTATACACGGAGAAGCTTTGATAGATTACAGTTTTGTTACCGGTGAAAATAATCCTGTACCAAAACAAAAAGGAGAAATATTATTTGCAGGTGGCAAGCAAAAATCCGGCAGACTGATACTGGAAGTTTGCAAGGAGCCCAGCCAGAGTTATATCACGCAGTTATGGAATAAAGAAACATTTTCTGAAAAGAAAAAGTTTGATTCATTCATTCATCCGTGGAGTAAATATTTCACCATCGTTTTATTAAGTATTGCTTTGATATCATCCGTTTACTGGTATTTTGCAGATACTGCCAGGATCATTCCGGTGGTGAGTTCTATACTGATTGTGGCTTGTCCGTGTTCCTTATTGCTGACCACCACTTTTACTTTTGGAAACATGCTTCGCATATTTGGCAGAAATAAACTGTATCTTAAAAATGCGATCGTTATTGAAACCATGTCAGCGGCCAATACCATTGTTTTCGATAAAACAGGAACGATCACCAATGCCAGGGAAAGCGTTATTCATTATACAGGTGAATGTTTAACTGATCCGGAAAGAAAAATGATCTCCAGCCTCAGTGCTCAATCCTCTCATGTATTAAGCAGGCAGCTCGTAAAATATTTAAGCAGTGGCGATCATATTGCCATTGAAAATTTTAAAGAATACAACGGCAAAGGCATCAGCGGAATGGCAGGTTCATTGTCTATTGCACTGGGCAGCCATGCTTTTTTTGAAGATAAGAAGCAGGAACGTTCTGCAGCTTCAAGAGTATATGCAAGAGTGGGAGATCAGGTAAAAGGATTTTTTGAGATCCGTAATGCATACCGTGATCATTTTGCGCTGCTCGTGGAAAGTTTGAAAGGATCCGGTTATGAATTACATCTTTTATCCGGCGATAATGATGCAGAGAGAAAAACGCTGGAGCAATATTTTGAACCGGAAAATATCTGCTTCAATGCAGATCCTGCCGACAAACTTTCCTACATCAAAAACCTGCAGGCACAGGGGAAAAAAGTGATGATGGTAGGTGATGGACTCAATGATGCCGGTGCTTTGCTGCAATCTGATGTGGGGATTGCAGTAAATGATCACACTTCGGCTTTTACACCTGCGTGTGATGCCATCATTGATGGCGCGGCCGTAACCAGGCTGGCCGATTTCATTGCCTTTGCCAGAAGCGGTCAATTTATTATCACCATCAGTTTCATGGTTTCCATTTTATATAATATTGTTGGAATTTCCTTTGCAGTACAAGGTTTATTGTCTCCCATAATTGCTGCGATACTGATGCCCGCCAGCAGTATCACCATTATATCTCTTTCTACTATCATGGCAGGTATGATTGCCCGGAAAAAAAGTTTCTAAAACTGATATAAATCATAGGCACGTTTGCGTGCAGTCATTTAACAACTCTGCTATAGCCGATACTTTTGATGAAATTTTTAAAATGAGTGTTTTATTCCTTCTCATCGGCATAAGTATCATCGTTGCTGGTAGTTTTCTTACAGCTTTTTTATGGAGTGTAAAAAATGGTCAGTATGATGATGACTATACACCTTCCGTAAGAATTCTTTTTGAAGAAACACCGAAAACTAATCCGGATAATATTTAAAATGTCAATATGCAGGTAGAAAAATTTTATTACGACAACAAGACCGTTAAAAATTTCGCATACGCAACTTTGCTTTGGGGCGTGGTTGGTATGCTCGTAGGTTTATGGGCTTCATTGCAACTTGTATTTCCTTCATTGAACATTACGCAGTACGGATCATTTGGCCGTTTAAGACCTTTGCACACCAATGCAGTGATTTTTGCATTTGTAGGAAACGGAATTTTCATGGGTGTATATTATTCATTACAGCGCTTATGTAAAGCCCGGATGTTCAGTGATGTACTGAGTAATATACATTTCTGGGGCTGGCAGCTCATCATTGTTGCAGCAGCTATCACATTGCCACTGGGTTTAACCTCCGGTAAGGAATATGCAGAACTGGAATGGCCGATCGATATTGCCATCACACTGATATGGGTGGTTTTTGGATGGAATATGTTTGGAACCATCATCAGGAGAAGAGAGAAACATTTATATGTTGCCATCTGGTTTTATATCGCCACATTTGTTACCGTTGCTGTTCTGCACATTGTAAATTCATTTGAACTTCCGGTATCTTTTTTCAAAAGTTATTCCTGGTATGCAGGTGTGCAGGATGCATTGGTTCAGTGGTGGTATGGCCATAATGCAGTGGCATTCTTCTTAACAACTCCTTACCTGGGACTGATGTATTATTTCATGCCTAAGGCAGCCAATCGCCCGGTATATTCTTATAAACTTTCTATCGTTCACTTCTGGTCATTGATTTTTTTATACATCTGGGCTGGCCCTCACCATTTATTATACACCGCATTGCCTAACTGGGCGCAATCACTGGGGGTTGTATTTTCCTTTATGCTTATTTTCCCAAGCTGGGGCGGCATGATCAATGGTTTACTTACACTGCGTGGTGCATGGGACAGGGTTCGGGATGATGTTATTTTAAAATTCATGGTGGTAGCAGTTACTGCATACGGTGTGGCCACTTTTGAAGGACCGATGTTGTCATTGAAAAATGTAAATGCGATCAGTCACTTTACTGACTGGATTGTGGCACATGTACATATTGGAGCTTTGGGCTGGAATGGTATGCTCACCTTCTGTATATTATATTGTATGATGCCGTTAATTTTCGTAACCTCCTTATACTCAAAAAAATTAGCAGACAATCACTTCTTGTTAGGTAAACTCGTAATGATTTTTTATGCAGTGCCATTGTACTGGG
>JANNZE010000213.1:0-1777 GCA_031410455.1 Chitinophagaceae bacterium
TGGTGATAGCCGGTGGAGTGTTAATGGTAATGATACCACTGGAAACTGAAGAAGTTGACCAGCATCCACCCGTACTTCTGGCTCGAACATAATATGTGCCGGTAGTATTAACTGTATAATTTGCTGTTCCATTAGTTATAACAGACGTGCTGGTACCAGTTGCAGAGGATTGAAAGTAATAATCAACACCTGTTACAGCACTTGCGGGAAAACTTAATGTGGTGGAACCACAAGAAGGATTTGCAGTGGCGGTTATGGAGCCCACAGGCGCAGCAGTAGGTGTAACGCAATTTACAGCACCGCCGATGGTGAGGCCATAATCATTATCTGCAGAAGAAGAAAACCCCCAGCCTCCTGTTGTGGTTTGTCCGCTGGCGTAATAACGCAGGGTAACTGTAGTACCTGCTGCTACATTTTGCAAAGCGGGAATACCAGAAAGATTTATAGTAGCTAATGTTAAGGACGTTGATGTAACCGGGGCGTTAATCAGGGTAAAATTAATCCCATCCAGGCTATAAGCGAATTGTGAGGTTACACCGGGCGTGGCATAAAAAGTAGACGTACCCGCAAATTTTGCATCTATAGAATTAAGGCTTAGGAGATATCCCGTAGAAGCACCTAAAGTAATTTGAAAATAATCCGTGTTGGTGGTTGCGATACCATTATTTTGAAATCCCAGGGTTCTGAAAGAGTTTGTTCCAGCGCTTATAGCTGCTCCTGAACCTCTTGTAACAGTATTTGTGGTAGATAAATTTGCATCAAAAACTTCGGCAGCCACAGTTGACGGACTACTTCTGCCAAAAAAATCCCAGGCCGCAATAGTTTGTGCTTTTAATGATGTGGACGATATGGTAAGAAATATAAAAGCAAATAAGATCTTACAAAATGACAAGTACAGGTTCTTCATAATAATGTTTTACAAACATGATTGCCAATAGGTAAGATTAGGTACGTTTTTTAAAGGAAAGCGGATCTACAAATATATTACAAAAATTTAACCATGATTGTTGATCCGGTTAAAGTAATGCTAAGTAAGGTGCAAATTGTAAGAGAAAAGCCAACTAAAAGTTGGCTTTTGAAACTATTCTACAATAATGTTTTGTGTGAGTTGTTGATCACCCTGCTGAAAAAACAGCCGGTAGCTTCCAAATGGTGTGCCTGCAGGCAATGTTAAAGCACCTGAATTTCCGTTAGCTTCTTTTTGCAGAATAACTTGGCCGGTGGTAGATAAAACCCTGATGGAATAGGTTCCTGTAAAACCAGTAGACTTATAACGGATTGTTTTGTTGAGCACCGGATTGGGTGAAACACTCAATGACAAATTGAGATCTGCGGACGAATGGCTGACCACCGGAATACTTTCCGTAATTTTTTCATCCGTATCGGTATTCCCCGCTTTTGCACGGAATACGATCATAAAACGGTTGGCAGCGATCGAAGCTGCATCGGCATCCACCGAGAAATTATAAACAGTTTCTTCTGTCATACTAACCGGTGTGTGCGTTCCGGTATGCCTGTCTACGATCCATGCCGGAATGCGGTCGTTCATATCTTTTGGCTTTATCACCAAACGATAGTTGGTACGGCGCATATTCCACATTTTGAATTGTATGGTATCATTACGGTTTACCTGCTTTCTCGATTCCATGGCCAGTACAGTACCGGAATAATGAAGGATGCCAAAATTTTCTCCGCCATTGTTTAACTTCCATATGTCATTCCTGTCCAGTTCATTGGAGAAATTATTATCAAAGAAGGAGAAGTTACCATCAACAAC
>JANNZE010000214.1:0-8582 GCA_031410455.1 Chitinophagaceae bacterium
TACCACCAATACCGGTTGCACGAACTTTATAAGAATAATTTGTATTGGCAAACAGGTTATTGTCAGTATAGGTAATTTGTCCGCCTGCACCTGCTGCAACACTGGCAACAAAACGGTATGCATTGTTTGTACCTACAGAACGATAGATCTCAAATCCTGTTTCATTGTTAGCATTATCATTCCAATTCACATCTACTCTGTTAGCAGATACAGCTACAGCAAGAACTGCAGTTGGTACTTCCGGAACAGTTGGCAATGCCAAAGTAGTGGCGCCACCTAAAGACTGGTTCATGATAGCGTTTATAGCTGTTGCAGATAATACATCAGATACGATCAGCACTTCATCCATCAACCCAACATAATTGGTTCCGCTGGTTGATGAATTGAACGCATTGTTACCGTTGGTAGCTGCAATTCTCGACAAACTGGTAGAACTGGATACTAATGTTCCTGTATTACTTAAAGTTGTAGAAGCCTTCTCAACTCCATTGATAAATAATTTAAGTGTTGCTCCGTTATAAACAGCGGCCACATGATTCCAGCCATTTGCTATCCAACTGCTGTTGGATGCAACACTGGAAACTGATGCTGTATTTCTTGTAGATGATCTTGCGATACCTGCTTCCAAAGCTCCGTTGTTAAAGCGAATGGCTAAACCATTATCGGATCCCCCAAGATCAATTAGAATTTTATTGGCAGAAGAGATGGCGGTTGAAGTTGGTTTGATCCACATTGCAACGGTACGTGTTCCATAAGCATTACTAGGGAATGCGTTTCCGGTGCTGAAAGTCATATCAGCATAAGTGGAAGTACTGATGAAATCAATAGCATGTGTACCCTCTTTTTTGTCGGCAGAACTGAATACAGGAGAACCTGCAGGCGTTAAAGTTCTGCTGGTTCCTGTAGCTTCTGAGTAGGTATTGTCAAATGTCCATTCAGCGTCTGTGATAATAGCATTAGAAGATACACCTGTATTATTTACAGATCTTACATTGTAAAAATATTTAGTGGCTGCTTCAAGACCAGTTGTATCAGCAAAACTGGTAACATTTGCCGCGGTAGTACCGATCGGGATATATAGACCATTTTGAGAAGTAGAACGAACCAACTCAAAACCTGTTTCATTATTGCTGTTATCGGTCCATGTTAAATTGATCCTGTTATAGGAAACTGCAGCAGCATTAAGATTGGATGGTCTTGCCGGTAAGTTAGCCGTATTAATAGTAACATTATCGGAGAATGCGCTGTTAGGTATTAATTGACGAGTTGGGATTCCTGCAGCTGAACTGGTCCAATAAACATTCATAGCTTCTCCACCACTTTGTTCAAAGAAGGTAATTGCAATAGGGTAAACACCTGCAGCCAGGGTTATAGTGCCACTGCGGTATTGTGAACCGTGAAGACCATCATTATTAACCAATGGAGTAGCGGTATAGCTGTATTTGCCAATGTATAAATTACTTCCGTCATCGGAATTTGTTTCGAAAGTATAGCTACCGGAAACAGGGATTCTTATATATCCTTCCCATAAAAATCCGAAATAATCACTTCTTAATCTTTCTGCTATGGAAACATTAGGAACTACACCGGTTTTTGTTGGTGTAAGTGTGCTGAAATCCGGCAAAGCACTCCAGTTTCCTTCATAATATTTATAAGTTAGTCCTCCTAATTGCGCAGCAGCAGTTACCTGGTTACTGGCAGGCGAAACATTACCACTTGCATCTCTTGCTTTTACTACAAAAGCATTTAATTGACTGTAAATAAGAGAAGGTATCGTGAAAATGAGTTGTGATGTTGCATACGATTTACTTCCATTGATATAAATATCATATTTAACCACCCCTACGTCGTCAGTAGATTCATCCCACTGTAAAGTAATTGTAGTAGGTGTTGTTGACAGAACGCGAAGGTTCAACGGCGCGGAAGGCTTTGTGAAATCACTTTTCGTTTTCACAGAAGCTTCTGTACTGTTTGCTGCTGCACCGTTATTATTTACCGCACGAACGATATAATAATAGTTGGTGTTTGGTGATAAATTTTCATCCAGGTGGGTCAATACATCTGCGCCTTTAATGGCAATCAGCTGGTAACCTGTTCCCGGAGTAGCACTGCGGTAAATTTCAAAAGCAGTCTCATTAAATAAAGGAGAAGGATTGTCATTCCAGTCTAACTGAATGGCATTACTGCTTACAGCAATAGCAGAAACATTAGATGCTTTGTCCGGAACGTTAGTACCGGCAGCATTGATTACTGTAAATACATCTGAGAAATTACTGCTGCAACCATATTGCTCGGTCACTTTTACTTTATACTGACCAACAGGTGCAACATATGTATTGGAGGTACTTACCACCATATTATCACTCACTCTTCTCCACTCATAACTTGCATAAGTATTCGGTACTATCAAAGGAGTTGTAGTTGATCCGTCCGGAGCAGGTAAAACTTTACTTTTAATTCCGTTTACCTGTATAGGAGGTGAAACCGTTCCCTGCTTGGATGAAATCACGACAGGATTCGGAGACCAGTCAGACCAGGCTCCATTTGTAGTGCGTTTAAATCTTACCCTGTAAGTTCCGAAAGAAGTTGCGATATACTGATTGGTGGTAGCTCCGGAAATGGTTACACCATTCTTTTGCCATTCGTAAGCAGAAAATCCGGGTTGTACAGCAAGTTTGGCATTAATCGTATCATTCGGACAAAATTCTTCTCGCTGAAAATATACGAGGGGATTTGCTTTGTGCTGTGCATTCAGGTAAGGCCAGTAATCAGGCTCTGCCCAGAATGTATTCCAGATGCCATGGCCTAATGTAGGATAATAGCTTTGTCTCATTTCTCCACCCAGGTCCCTGAATGCATTAATCACCTGAGTAACCGTATAAGGAGCAGGTGCCGCATCCTGTCCGCCGTTGGAAACCCAGAAAGGAACTGTTATATAAGATGGAAAGTATTGTGGATATAAAACGGAAGCTGCCGAAATTGGTATACTTGCACAGGCTTTTTTGGCGTATGCGTCTGTTGCAAACCAATCCCATGAAGATTGTCCACCCGCAGATAAACCACTGATGATTACTCTGTCAAGATCCACTTTCACATTTTTCACCATGGTATCTATTAAAGAACTCACACGCGGAAAATAATCCTGTGTATTCCCGGTAGTACTTTGTATGTATAAAAGGAAACCATCAAAGGTTCCGTTGTTTACTTTACCTGCATGTAATTCACCTCCGTGCAATAACTGGTATTCATTATCATAAACAGTTCCGTATTCTCCTCTTCCGTGAAAAAATACCAGCAAGGGATATTTTTTTCCGTCTGCCACATTATGCTGATAGCTTTTTGGATATTTCAAACGAAAAGCCATTCCCTGGTAGAGATAACTTCTGTAACCTACAGAATAGGGATTCCAGCTTAACCTGTTGGAATGCCCCCATTTGATAACAGCATAATTATTCCAGGCTGGTAATGCCGGCTGATTGGTGGATGTATAAATCACATCCGGATCATTCGGGTTAAACCCATACTGAAACTGTGCAGATGCTGACATAGACAGCAGAATACCTACAGCAAAAATGATAACGACATAGAATTTTTTCATTCCTAATAATTGTAACGTGAAAGAGGTAAGGCTTTGAAAGGAAAAGGATAGAACTTTATGATGCAGTTAAGCAATCATATAACAGGATAACAACGGAAAAGGATGAATGAGTGGTTTTTAGAAAGGAAATTCGGTACGCAAGGATAGACCTTAACTAGATGCGAAATTAACCATAAACTTCAGTATTCCAAACAAAAAACAGACATTTTAAAATGATTTTTTTGAAATACGCCTTATACTGATTAAAATGCACTGTTTTTACAAATCAAATCATATTTCTTGTTAGCTATTAAATTAATTTTCTGGTTTTCTGTTTTCATTATTTTTTACAGTTATATAGGATATGGAATCCTAATATGGTTGCTGGTTAAGATTAAAAGGATATTTGCAAATAACCAGCCAGAACCTCCCGGCAGGTATTTACCTACTGTTACACTCATCACGGCAGTCTACAATGAGGCAATTATTATACAAAAAAAAATAGAAAACACCTTTGCACTATCCTATCCCCGCGAACAATTACGTATTTTATTTATTGCGGACGGATCTACAGATGAAACTGTGGAAATTCTTCAAAAATTCCCATCTGTAGAAGTTTTATACCAACCGGAACGGGAAGGAAAAGTAGCAGCCATTAACCGGGCTATGCAATATGTTGACAGTGAAATAGTGGTTTTCTGCGATGGAAATACTTTTCTGAATACTAATTGTATAGAATACCTCGTACGCCATTATGCAGATGTAAAAGTAGGTGCCGTTGCCGGCGAAAAAAAAATTATTGATACTTCCGGTGATACGAATGTTGCCGGTGAAGGCGAAGGCCTGTACTGGAAATACGAATCTTTTTTAAAAAGAATGGATTCGGAATTTTATACAGTGGTAGGTGCCGCAGGAGAATTATTTTCTATACGTACTTCGTTGTATCATCCTGTAGATAAAAATATTTTACTCGACGATTTTATGATTTCCCTCCGTATCTGCATGGAAGGATACCGTGTTGTATATGAGCCCAGGGCATACGCAGCAGAAGAACCGTCTGAATCATTAATGGATGAACAAAAACGGAAAGTGCGCATCAGTGCCGGTGGTATTCAGTCTGTTATTTTATTAAAGGGTTTGTTGAATATTTTCAAATACGGAAAGCTGTCATTTCAATATATCTCACACCGCGTATTGCGCTGGATCGCATGCCCACCTTTACTTCCGTTGATGTTTGTATTAAATATTTTCATTGTGTATAAACAAACTCAACCTGTGTACACCGCGGTACTAATTGGACAGATCGTGTTTTATGGTGCAGCTTTTACAGGCTGGATACTTAACTTTTACAATATAAAAATCAAGGCATTATATGTGCCTTACTATTTTTTGTTTATGAATGTGGCCATGTATTTGGGAATGATAAGGTATTATAAAAAAAGCCAGAGTGTATTATGGGAAAAAGCCAATCGAAAAATTGTTCACCACAAATGATTGCTGATACTTTTTTCAGAATTAAGAAAAAAAGTTGCTGTAATATTTTGACTACCAGAAAAAATGTATAGTTTTACATTTATATTACTCCCCAATATTTGCTAGGTTAGCAAATTTATATCCCTGATAAAGCCAATCCATTCTTTCTGATATCTCCTATTATCTGATACTTGCGAATGCCATTGTTTGTACTAACAAATAAGATGCTTTTGTGTCTGAAAACCTGAAACTTTACAACAATGAAGAAAAATATACTTACAATAGAAGATTGCCAGGCAGTGAATTTTGTAATCAGCTCTGTACTGAAAAAAGATTACGACGTTACCGTTGTAGATAATTGCATGGATGCGGTTCAGCAGATGCAGGCAGACGAACAGGATCTGATCATCCTTAATATTCCGGATGCATCGTCAGAAAATATGGAATTACTCGAGCATATCCACAGCAGTTCCCTTTTACGAAATATTCCAACAGTAGTAATTTCAAACAGTGATGATGAATCACTGAAAAATAAATCTGTAGAATTAGGTGCTTCTCTTTTTCTTACAAAACCATTTGACCCGGTTTTTTTATCTAACCGCGTAAAAGAACTGGTGAAAGACAAAACCGAAGCCCACAAGAAGAAAAAGTCGATTTTTAACCTGAACATCTTTTAATAATCCGTTTTATACCTCACCTCATGCTTACCACTACCTCATTCACTCAAAAAAATCCGCTTTCTGCTTCCACAGAGCAGAAAAGCAAGGTCACCTGCCTCTTTATTGAAGCAGAAGACAAAAATGTACAGGACTATCATTTTCATTACAGTGACAGTTTTTTTACCAACACCATCGCAGACGCGAAAAAAGTTTTACAACAATCGGAGATCGTGAATGATGTTCCGCGAATCATTGTGCTGGACATCAGAATTACCGCAATTGAATTACACAATTTCCGTAACTGGCTCCAAACGCATATTTCACAACCTATTCCACTGGTACTGAATGAAGGTGCGATAGATAAAGAAAACACCCGTATGCTGTTTTCCAAAAAACTGGTGGAAGACATCATCAACCTGGAAAAAAATTACCTCAGATTGCCTTATAAGGCCAACTTCTTGAAAAAACTGATGGTACATAACGATGGCTCAATAGTTCAGCCATCTGCACCAGCGCTGGTATACAACTGTAATTTCTGTTTTGTAAAAAGAGCTATTGACATTGTAATTTCACTGATTGCCATCACTTTTTGTCTTCCCATATTTATCCTGATCGCTATTGCCATCAGGCTCGAATCAAAAGGGCCGGTTATTTATAAAGCAGACCGTGCAGGTAAGGGTTACAAAGTTTTCAAGTTCCTGAAATTCCGTACCATGATTGTGGATGCGGATAAAAAGATCAAAGAGCTGGCAAAACTGAACCTGTACACCAAAACAGAAAATAATCCTGCCTTTTTTAAAATCAAAGATGATCCGCGTGTTACCAAAGTGGGCGCATTTTTGAGAAATACCAGCCTGGATGAACTACCCCAATTATTCAATGTACTGAAAGGTGACATGAGTATTGTTGGCAACAGGCCATTACCATTGTACGAAGCATCTTCTTTAACCACCAACGAATGGGCAGAACGCTTTATGGCACCTGCCGGCATCACCGGTTTGTGGCAGATTTCTAAAAGAGGTAAAGAAGATATGAGTACTTCCGAAAGAATTTCATTAGATATTGCATATGCCCGTACCCGTACTTTAAGAGGCGACTTGAGGATCATTCTGAAAACTCCATCTGTTTTATTGCAAAAGGTTAATGTGTAATCAATTAAATTTGATGAGACATGATACATCCTTCAGGCGATAATACCCCCATGGTATCCATCATTACACTGAACTGGAATGGGACGAATGAAACGATAGCATTTCTGGAAAGTACACGAAAACTGAGTTATAGGAATTACGAAATTCTTGTCTGTGACATGAATTCCGACGTAGATCCCGCTGACAAAATCAATTCCTTACAATTCCCGAACACGAAGGTGCTTTGTTGTGAAGCCAATCTTGGTTTCGCGGCGGGTAACAACTGGGGTATGCGACAAGCGAAAGGGGATTATTTCTTTATTGTGAACAACGATACGGAAGTAACCCCTGAGCTTATCGATCTGCTTCTCCAGCCTTTTTCCACCGATCCATCTATTGCAGTGGTTTGCCCGAAAATCCGGTTTTATCAGAGTCCCGACACCATCCAGTATGCCGGTTTCACCAAAATGAATCCTGTTACCGGAAGAACCTATTGTATAGGTGATAAGGAAAAGGACCTTGGCCAGTACGACAAACCCGGTTACACCTACGGTGCTCATGGTTGCGCTATGATGGTTAAAAGATCCGTAACCGATAAGTTGGGCATGTTTCCGGAAAAATTTTTCCTTTATTATGAAGAATGGGACTGGAGCAGCCGGATGATGAAAGCCGGTTATAAAATATATTTCCAACCAAAAGCCGTGATCTACCATAAAGAATCCATGTCTGTAGGAAAGAACAGCACTTTAAAAACCTATTACCTCAGCCGGAACAGGATCTTATTCATGCGCCGCAATTCCACCTGGCCACAATTTTTAATGTTTACTGCTTTTTTTACTGTGGCAGCATTTCCCAAAGCCGTATTTTCCTTCCTGGCAAAAAGACAATTTCCGTTTCTGAAAGCATACATTCGCGGGATAATATGGAATTTCAGAAATTCCAGGTATTCAACCGTATAATCATTTATTTCATCAGGGTATGAGAATTGGCATCGAAGCACAGCGTTTATTCCGTCCGAAAAAACATGGAATGGAAATCGTTACGCTGGAGATCATCCGCCAGCTTGCCGCCATCGATCAGCAGAATGAATACGAAGTTTTTATTGCTGCCGATACTGATGTATGTGTTCATAATAAAAATGCTGTTCGTGTACACCTGCTGCCGCACCGCTTTTATCCTTTATGGGAACAGTTCAGTTTACCAAAAGCTGCTACAGAAAAGAAAGTAGACCTGCTGCATTGCACGTCCAACACCGCACCACTATGGTACAATAAACCATTTGTAGTTACTATTCACGATGTGATCTATCTGGAATCGTTTGATTTCAGCGGATCAGCCTATCAGAATTTCGGGAACCTGTACAGGCGGTTCATTGTTCCAAGGATTGCCAAAAAAGCAAAACGAATCATTACTGTTTCCGGATATGCTAAAAAGATCATTGCTGAACGTTTAGGCATTGCCGAAAATAAGATAGATGTAGTGTACAATGGTGTTCATCCTTCTTATGCAAGAATATCTGATGTACCGCATCTGCTGAGCATATCTGGAAAATATACATTGCCGGAAAAGTTTTTACTTCATTTCGGCAATACGGCCAGCCGGAAAAATACAACCGGTGTGCTGAAAGCCTATAAATTATACAGGGAAAGAAATGAAGAGGCACTTCCACTGGTGATCACCGGAATTGACCGGACTTTAGCCTCCAGATTTTTACAGGCGGTGCAGGCGGAAAACCTTGCAAAA
>JANNZE010000215.1:0-5488 GCA_031410455.1 Chitinophagaceae bacterium
GAAAATTTGTAACGAGCCGTCACTTACGCGATCGTTTGATTAAAGAAACAGAAAAGAACCTGGCGCTGAAAGTAGAAGACAGTGACAGTGCGGATAGCTTTATCGTATATGGTCGTGGTATCCTTCATTTAGGTATCCTGATAGAGACGATGAGAAGAGAAGGTTTTGAATTAACGATCGGTCAGCCACAGGTAATTGTAAAGCAGATCAACGGTGCGAAGAGTGAGCCTTACGAGATTTTAGTGGTGGATGTACCTGCAGAATATTCCGGAAAAGTAATTGACCTCGTTACACAACGTAAAGGTGAAATGCACGTGATGGAAACAAAAGGAGAAATGCAGCATCTGGAATTCGAAATTCCTTCACGCGGTTTGATCGGATTGAGAAGTAACATGCTTACCAACACTGCTGGTGAAGCTGTGATGGCACACCGTTTCAGCGAATACAAACCTTGGAAAGGTCCTATTCCGGGCCGTAACAATGGTGTGTTGCTGAGTAAAACAACTGAAAAAACAACAGCTTATTCTATTGATAAATTACAGGATCGCGGACGTTTCTTTGTTGATCCGGGAGATGAGGTGTACGCAGGACAGATCATCGCGGAGCACATCAAACCAGGAGATCTTGTAGTGAATGCAACAGAAGCAAAGAAACTGACGAACCACCGTGCAAGCGGATCGGATGATGCCTCTAAGGCAGCACCAAGAATCCAGATGACACTGGAAGAATGTATGGAATATATCCAGCAGGATGAGTGCATTGAAGTAACGCCGAAAAGTGTTCGTTTACGTAAAGTGATATTGAATGAAGACGACAGGAAGCGTGTATCAAAGTCGATGTCGCAGGAAGTTGCATAATATAAAAAAGAGATATTTACAAACCCGCTGATGTTCAGCGGGTTTTTTGTTTGGAGGAACTGTTTGGCTTTGGTAAATAGCAGTATTTAAATGTTTACACGGCGTTCGTGTCCAACACCTATAGGTCTGACACTGTGATCCGGAAACCTTTAAAGCATGCTTGTTTGTTTACAGGCAGCAGTGCATAGTTGAGCATTGTTGTGTCACTTACATGTACGGCAGAATGGGAAGCAGCAACCTTCCAGGTTCCAACCTTCCAGGTTAGGACCTTACAGGTTGGAACCTCGTGGGGTATAAAACTTGCAAATATTTCACCGCAAACATCTTACCCTGTACTACCTTTGCATCATGTTCAGAAAATGCATTTTCATTTTACTGGGTTTACTATTCTCGCTTCCGCAAATCCTGGCGGCACAATGCTCCATGTGCACTAAAACCGCTTCGCAATTAGGTGAACAACCCGCACTGGGATTGAACCAGGGCATCATCTACCTCATGCTCACGCCATTCCTTGTGATCGGTTACATCGGTTTTCGCTGGTGGAAGAACCGCAATGAAGAAGCTTAAATGTATTTTTTTATAAAGCGGTGAAGATTGATATGCCCGCTTTGTTCGATCTCTTTTTTCAGATCTTTTTTACTGATATCTGACATCCGGTTTTGCTGAATGAGCTGAAAAGCACGTTCGGCGAGCAACCACGATTTTCGTTCTTTATGCTGGTGTAAGGAAAGCTGTGTATCGATCGCATTTTTCAATTCTGTTATGCCTTCATTTTTGGAAGCCACTGTTTTTATCACCGGTATTTCCTGCGAATGATTGGCAAAAGCAGGCGCAAGCATCAGCCTCAGATTTTGTACGAAAGTATCTGCGCCCGGGCGATCAGCTTTGTTTACCACAAATATATCGGCGATCTCCATCAGTCCCGCTTTCATGGTCTGTATCTCATCTCCTGCTTCCGGTACAATGGCCACAATGGTGATATCAGCCAATCCTGCAATCTCAATTTCGCTTTGTCCCACGCCTACCGTTTCCACAATTATATAATCGAAACTGGCTTCCTGCAACACACTTGTGATCTCGATGATCTTAGGATGCAATCCACCGAGTGAACCACGTGTAGCCAGTGAACGGATGAATACATCCGTAGAATTATACCATTGATTCAAACGTATGCGATCGCCTAATAATGCGCCAAGATGAAAGGGAGATGAAGGATCGATACAGAGCACGGCCACTTTTTTTCCATCGGCCACCATCGCTCCTATCAAACAATCGGTGAGCGTACTTTTTCCTGCTCCCGGCGGACCAGTGATGCCAATAACAGGAACAGGATGTGCAGAAAAGGATTCCAGTAATTCCGAATAGCCAGGCGCCTCATTTTCTACAAGACTGATACTTCTTGCAATCGCTTTAAAATCATTTTTTCGGATCTGTTCCAGATACAAAGACATGCCGCTAAAATAACTTAAAGCCTGCACATTTATACATCAGCTGCTTTTTAAGAAAAGAAATGTCGGTATTTTGCAAACACAAATTTTTATGTTGAACGTCAACGGCATTTCAGTTGTTATTCCCAATTACAATGGCACGGCTTTATTAAAAGAAACGCTGCCCACTGTTTTTGATGCGCTGGAACAAACACAATTGCCGTATGAAATCATTGTTTCCGATGATCGGTCTACTGACGATTCGGTTTCTTTCCTGAAAACCAATTTTCCAAATGTGAAGATTTTGGAAAATGCATTGAACAGGGGATTTTCACCCACCATCAATGAAGGTATTTTCGCTGCGCAATATGTTGTTGTTTTATTGCTGAACAGCGATGTAAAACTCACCAGGAATTATTTTGAAAACCAGCTGCATTATTTTGATGATCCAGATACGTTCGGAGTAATGGGAAGGATCATTGGCTGGAATGATGAACTGATACAGGATGCAGCCAAATATCCAAAATTTGAAGGAGCGAAAATTAAAACATCGGGCAATTATTATTACAGCGATGCTGATAAAAGTGATTCCATTTTTTCGATGTATCTATCCGGTGCCAACGCAATGGTGAACCGTGAAAAAATTATTGCACTCGGCGGATTTGACGAATTGTATGCGCCTTTTTATGTGGAAGATTTTGACCTCAGCCTGCGTGCATGGCGTATGGGTTGGAAATGTTATTATGAACACAACGCCATCTGCCGTCACCAGGTTTCTGTTTCCATAAAAGCAAAAAGTAAAAAGAATTTCATCAACTATATCTATTACAGGAATAAAATGTTCCTGCATAAGATGCACTTATCCGGCAGCATGCGTGTTTTGTGGTACATACAACTCATCCCGGAAATGCTGATCCGTTTGTTCACTTTTCGCTTCTATTATTTTCATTCTTTGTATGCTTTTTTTAACAGCAGAGAAAAGATGATGCAGTCAAAAAATAAACTGGAACAACTTGCTGAAAAAGAGAACAGAATATTATTGCCTGTAAAACAGGTAGTGGATAAGATCCGTGCGTCAGTAGATGAAAAAAGAATTATAAAGTTTTAAACCCAACGTATGAAGCTCATCGCACTGATCGTGACACATAATCGTTTTACCTTACTGAAAGAAAGTGTGGAGGCGATCAGGATGCAGACCCGCAGGCCCGATGAAATTCTGATCATCAACAACGGATCTACTGATGATACCAGGAACTGGCTGGATGCACAGAGCGATCTTGTAAGTGTACACCAGGATAATTTAGGTTGTTCAGCCGGTTTCAACATTGGTATCAAAACGGCTTACCGCAGACAAGCTGACTGGGTGTGGGCAATGGATGATGATTCCATTCCTTATCCTGATGCACTGGAAAAATTACTGGACTGTATTCAGAAAGTTTCTGCAGAACATACTATCGGTTTCTTATCCAGCCGCGTGGAATGGAAAGATAAAAATCCGCACATCATGAACATTCCGCACATCGGGATATTTCAGAATGGTTTACCATTTAATTATTTCGACCGGCAGGGAGCATCACTCATTGCTACCTGTTCCTTCGTTTCTGTGTTATACAACCGGGAAGCTATTGCCGCAGTTGGGGTTCCATATAAGGAATTTATTATCTGGGGCGATGATGAGGAATATTCCAAACGTATTACCAAAAAAGGTTTTTTAGGTTTGTATGTTCCTTCCAGCATCGTATTGCATAAAACAGCAGAAAATTATTCGGCCTCTATTTTTGAAGACAATGAAAGGAATATCTGGAAATATGAACACGGGATCCGTAATAAATTGTTTACCATAAAACGCGACAAAGGTGCATTGAGTTATTTTTTCAAACTACTGAAGCATTTTGTGGTGATTCCTTTCAAAATCCTTAAGAAAAGAAAGTCGCACAAAATGCTCTATATAAAACAAGTGTGGAAAGGTGCCAGCGGTTCTATATTTTTTTCACCCAAGATAGAAAAAGCAGATTGAAAAAATTACGCATCAGTTTGATATTACCTTTTCCTGCAACGAAACCCGGCGGAGGCTCAAAGATCATGTATGAAATAGCAAACCGATTGCAGGAACGTGGTCATGATGTATATATCTATCATGCGATCAAACGGCCTTTTAAAAAATCTAAAACACCTGTGTTTTTTAAACAGATCACCTTTGCATTAAGAAATGTAGCAAGGCCGAAATGGTTTCCTCTGCACCATGCCATACGATCGCTGATTGTTCCGGAGATCGCAGACAAATATATCAGGGATGCAGATATAGTGATGAGTACCTGGTGGCAGATGACCTACGCCATCAGCGGATTGTCAGGAACAAAAGGAAAGAAATTCAATTTCATCCAGGGATATGAAATATGGGGCGGGCAGGCTGATAAAGTAGATGCGAGTTATAAACTACCTGTGCATCAAATAGTAATAGCGAAATACCTGGAAAATTTATTATTGGAAAAAACAGGAAGCAAACCTGTTTATCTTCCGCTCTCCATAGATCATAATAAATTTTATTGCATCCATCAACCGAAAGACAGGAATCCGGCTTCCGTGATCATGTTGTATTCGAAAGAAGCCGTGAAGGGAAGTTCTTTTGGTTTGGAAGCATTGAAGAAAGTAAAAGAAGTGCGACCGGATATTACCGTTGATTTTTTTGGAGTGGAAACGCCACCCGAAGATCTTCCTTCCTGGATCCGTTATCACCAGCGCCCCGGGAACCTGAACGAATTGTATAATGAACATGCTATTTTTATTTCACCTTCCATCAGTGAGGGCTGGGCACTACCTCCTGCAGAAGCCATGGCATGCGGTTGTGCATTGGTGGTAACCAATATAAACGGGCACAAAGATTATGCGTTGCAAAATGAAACTGCTTTATTGGTTCCGCCGGAAGATTCGCAGGCCATGGCAGACAACATTTTAACTTTAATGAATGATGATGCATTGAGGAATAAACTGAGCAGCAATTCAAAGCTTCTCATGCAACAACAATTTAACTGGAACAATACCATGGATACTCTGGAAAATATTTATCTTAACGAAAATTGATCTGCACTGGTCTGTTATTTGAATCCTTCAAGTATGACAAATTTCATCCCTATATTTCCATTAAGCATTGTTGTTTACCCTGGTGAGCAACTGAATCTGCATATATTCGAACCTCAATACAGG
>JANNZE010000216.1:0-2518 GCA_031410455.1 Chitinophagaceae bacterium
CCGATTCCCGATTCGATTTCCCTAACTTTGCCAGCCTGTCATTTTGGCCATAAATACTAAGTAGCACCAAATTTGACAATACGGTAACTTTTACCGGATAATTTCATTCAGAACTTCATTATATGTTAGGAATCATAGCAAAACTTTTTGGGGGAAATAAAAGTGAGAAAGATGTGAAGCAGATCACGCCTGTTGTAGGAAAGATCAATGCATTTTTTACGGAATACAGCCGCCTGTCTAACGACGAACTTCGTAATAAAACCAATGAATTCAAATCAAGGATCAAAGATTTTCTGGCAGACATTGACCTGGAGATCAAAACCAGGAGTGAGGCTGCCGAAGCTTTATCGCTGGAAGATATCAATGGCAGGGATGCAATCTATAAAGAAGTAGATGAATTGAAAAAAGACCGTGATAAAAAAATTGAGGATATCCTCAACGAGCTTTTACCCGAAGCATTTGCCGTAGTAAAAGAAACAGGAAGGCGTTTCAAAGAAAATGAAGTGTTGGAATCCACGGTCACAGAACTCGATAAAGAACTGGCTCCGAGAAGAAATAATATGTCCATTGAAGGTGACAAAGTGTATTATAAAAATACCTGGACGGCCGGTGGAGGAACCGTTACCTGGAACATGGTACATTATGATGTACAGCTGATCGGAGGTGCTGTGCTGCACTCCGGTAAAATTGCGGAAATGGCTACGGGTGAAGGTAAAACACTTGTAAGTACTTTACCTGCTTATTTAAATGCACTGGCCGGTGAAGGTGTACACATTGTAACCGTGAATGATTATCTCGCAAAAAGGGATAGTGAATGGAATGGGACCATATTCGAATGGCTGGGCCTTCGCGTAGATTGCATTGATAAACATGAACCAAATTCCGATGCCCGCAGAAAAGCGTACAATGCAGACATCACCTACGGTACCAATAACGAATTCGGTTTTGATTATTTAAGGGATAACATGGTTCACCGCCCTGATGAAATGGTGCAGCGCAAACATCATTTTGCCATGGTGGATGAGGTGGATAGTGTTTTGATCGATGACGCCCGTACGCCTTTGATCATCAGTGGCCCTGTTGGTCACAGCGACAATACGCAACAGTTTTTTGATCTTAAACCAAGAATTGAAAAACTGGTGGAAGCGCAGAAACGTGCAGTCAATCAATTTTTAATTGAAGCAAAAAAGAAAATAGCAGAAGGAAATGATGATCCGAAAGATGGCGGACTTGCTTTGATGCGTGCACACCGGGGTCTTCCTAAAAATGGTGCGCTTATTAAATTCCTGAGTGAGCCGGGCATCAGGGTGAAATTGCAAAAGTCAGAAAATTATTACCTGGCAGATCAGCAGAAAGAAATGCCAAAAGTGGATGCTCAATTATTCTTCTCCATTGATGAAAAAAACAACCAGGTTGAATTGACAGATCAGGGTTTACACCTCATAACAGGAAACGGAGAAGATCCAGATTTTTTTGTGATACCTGATATCTCTATCAAATTAAATGAGATCGAAAAAACAGATCTATCTGCTGAAGAAAAACTCCAGCGCAAGGAAGTTTTGTTGACGGAATATTCATTGAAGGCAGATAGAATCCATACGGTCTTACAATTGCTGAAGGCCTACACACTTTTTGAAAAAGATGTAGAATATGTAGTGATTGATGGTGCGGTTAAGATCGTGGATGAACAAACGGGTCGTATCATGGAAGGAAGAAGATATTCTGACGGCCTTCACCAGGCGATTGAGGCGAAAGAAAATGTGAAGATTGAAGCGAGTACACAAACTTATGCTACGATCACACTACAGAATTATTTCAGAATGTATCACAAGCTTGCCGGTATGACCGGTACGGCAGAAACTGAAGCGCAGGAATTCTGGACTATTTACAAACTCGAAGTTGTTTCAACTCCGACCAACCGAAATGTGATCAGAAAAGATCATGAGGATAAAGTTTACAAAACCAAACGTGAAAAATACAATGCTGTAATCGAAGAAATCGAAGCACTTGTAAAAGCCGGTCGTCCGGTTCTCGTTGGTACAACGTCAGTAGAGACTTCTGAATTATTAAGCAGGATGCTTAAGCTTCGCAATATTCGTCACAACGTATTGAATGCAAAACTTCACCAGCGTGAAGCACAGATCGTACAGGAAGCCGGTATTGCAGGCACAGTTACAATTGCAACAAACATGGCAGGTCGTGGTACCGATATCAAACTTGGTCCGGGTGTGAAAGAATCAGGCGGACTTGCAATCGTAGGTACTGAAAAGCATGAATCACGTCGTGTGGACAGACAGTTACGCGGTCGTGCAGGACGTCAGGGTGATCCGGGTTCTTCGCAATTCTATGTTTCCCTTGAAGATGATTTGATGCGCTTGTTCGGATCAGAACGGATCATGAAGTTGATGGACAGAATGGGAATAGAAGAAGGCGAAGTTATTCAGCATAGCATGATCACTTCTTCAATCGAACGTGCACAACGCAAAGTGGAAGAAAATAATTTCGGTATTCGTAAACG
>JANNZE010000217.1:0-6771 GCA_031410455.1 Chitinophagaceae bacterium
CCCGGTTTTTCTTTTTCTAAAACTTTATACACTCTTTGTTCCAGTATATGCGTAACACTATCTGTCGTTTTCACATCTGTTCCGATTGGCATTTTCAAATAAACAAAAATCATATTTGGATCGCCGCTTGGAAAGAAAGTACTTTTATTTCCCCTGGCAAACAATAGTAAAGCTGAAACAGGAAATAATAAAAATAATGCCACCAGCATCCATACAGGCCGTGTACCTTTTAATACCCAGCGCAATAATTTCTCGTAACGATTCATGAGCGATGGCAAAGCACGGGTTTGAAATACATGAATTACATCACGGAAAATATAGCGGTTGATGATGGCGAGTATGGCAAGGAACAACATGAAGTTTCCAAAACCATGTGAGCCACCCAGGTGTAAGAACAAACCAACAACTACGGCTAACCAGAACCACCATTTTTTAAAGAGATCTTTTTTGGGTTCTTCAAATTCCTTTCCTTCCGGTTTCATGAAACTTACTGCAAATACCGGGTTGAAAATAAACGCAACAATCAGCGATGCCGCCAGTGTGAGGATGAGCATCGTGGGCAGGTAGATCATAAATTTACCAATGATACCTTTCCAGAATAAGAGCGGGAAAAAGGGCGCCAGGGTGGTTGCCGTTCCTGCCAAAACCGGAATAAATACTTCACCGGCTGCTTCTTTTGCACTCTTTACAATAGGAACTTTTCCGTTTGCGTAAATACGGTGCGTATTCTCAATTACCACGATCGCATCATCCACAATAATTCCGAGGCCGAACAACAATGCAAATAATACAATGAAGTTGAGGGTAACACTTGTTCCTACTATATAATCTGCCACCGGTAAAAATAAAAATGCAACGAACACACTCAGCGGAACACTCAATGCCACGAAGAAGGCATTGGTAACGCCCATGAAGAACATAAGAATGAGCATTACTAAAATAAATCCGATGATGATGGTATTTACAAGATCATTGAAAGAAGTAGCTGTTGCTTTACTCTGATCGCCGGTGATCACCACTTTCAGGTCTTTCGGCAATTCTTCATCCTTCTGCATCTGCGATACAATATCTTTTACTTTTCCTGCAGCGTTGATCAGGTTTTCACCTGCACGTTTAACAATGTTTATGGTTACCACATTCTTTCCATCAAGGCGGGCATAACTGTCTTTCTCTTTGATGGTATCTTTTAATGTAGCAATATCCCGCAGGTAAACAGATGCTCCCTGGGAACTGCTTCGTACAATAATATTTTCTAAGTTTTTTGCGCTGGTAAACTGTCCCTTCACTTTAATGGTACGTTTCATATCGCCCACTTCTATCAAACCGCCGGTGATATCCCTGTTCTCCCTGCTGATCGCATTTTCAATATCCATGAAACTGATACGTGCACCCTGCATTTTATACGGATCCACATTTACCTGGATCTCTCTTTCCGGTGCACCCACAATTTCTGCACGTGTGATCTCGGGTAATTCTTCAAAACGATCCTGCATCTTATCTGCATATTGCTTGAGTTTGATACCGTCATAATCTCCGCTCACATTCACGAACATGATCGGCATTTCACTGAAAGCAAATTCCTGGGCGTCAGGTTCTGAAGTAAGATCATTTGGAAGATCGATCCTGGCTTTATCAATCGCGTCCTTCACTTTTGTTTTAGCGAGATCCGTTTTTACATCGGTATCAAATTCCACAATGATCAGGCTGAAATCTGTTTGGGAAGTACTGGTGATTTTTTTCACTTTGGCACCACTGATACCTTTCAATTGTTTTTCAATAGGACGGGTAACCAGGTTCTCGATATCTTTCGGAGAGTTCCCCACGTACACAGTACTTATACTGATGGTAGGAACCACAATATCCGGAAACTGTTCTTTGGGCATTGTGTTGAACTTCATTACACCATATAATGAAATCAACATGGCGATAATATATATTGCTGTGCGGTTGTCAATTGCCCAACTGGTAGGTTTGAACTCTTTGAACTTTTCTTTTATTCCATCAATAAAATTCATAAATAGCTTTTAAGCGTTAATGATTCGCTGAATTATTTTAATGTTCCGATCAGCTGACCGTCGTACAACGACTGATAACCTTCTGTTACCAGCTGATCACCAGCCTGTAAACCTGTTTTGATCTCTGCTTTATCCGCATACACTTCACCAATATTCACCGTGCGTTTCCTGGCAATTGTTTTTCCGCTTACATTTTCCATGATGTACACATATTTTCCGGTCTCATCACTTTGCAGAACATTCACCGGTATCACCAATGCATTGTCAGTTGTATAATCTTTGATCTTCATTACAGCCGTCTGGTTAGGTTTTAACTGAGGATCGGAAGGTATTTTAGCTTCGGCCACAAAACCCCGTGTAGTTGCATCAATTGACTGGCTGATCAAAGAAATAGAAGTGTTGTACGATTTATTCAAATCAGCCACGGCCACAACAACCGGCGTTCCTTTTTTCAAACGGGAAATATAATTTTCGGGGATAGTGGAAACTACTTTCAGGTTACTGTTATTCACAATTTTTATTTGCGGGCCCTGGGCAGTCATGCCGGTAAAAGTTTCACCAACACGTATATTCACTATGTCGGCAATGCCGGATACGTCGCTGTATACATTTGCTGTATTGGCCTGTACTACTGCCAACTGAACCTGTTCTGTTGCACCTTTCAACTGACTTTCCAATCCTTCTACATTTGCTTTGGCAGACAGCAACTGCACTTCTGTACCAATACCTTTATCCCAAAGATTTTTCTGCCGGTCATACACACTTTTGGCAAGGGAAAGCTGTGCTTTGATACCAACGAGCTGCTGACGTGCAGCTACTATGCTTTGTTGCTGGATCTTATCATCAAGTTTCAAGAGTAATTGTCCTTTTTTAACGGCCTGGCCTTGCTGCACAAAAACTGCTTTAACCTGTCCTGCCATTCCGCTTGGAGAGATATAAGAAATATTTTCTGCATCCACTTTTGCCTGCAGATCAATAAAGTGTTCAAATTTTGAGGTGATGACAGGAGTTACAGCCACCAGTTTCACTTTAGTATTTACCGCATTTGTATCTAACTTGGCGATAGATGCTTCGAGCGCTTTGATCTTTTCTTCCGTGGATGATTTTTGTTCCTGCAGTTTGGCGAGTTCTGCTTTTTTATCATTCAATGTTGCATTGCCATCCTTTTTGCTATTGCCGCATGATGCAGCGAAGAACAGCATTGCCATCAATAATCCTTTACTAAATGTTTTCATTCTTTTGTTTTTTGATATTTATAGAGTTCCTGTAGCTTTTAGGTAATCGATTCGTGCAATGATGGCATCGTACAATGCACCGTAATAATTATTCTGCGCAACTTTTAATTCTGTCTGCGCATTGTAAATCTCCTGGTTACTTCCGAGGCCCTGTTCATATTTTAATTTAGTGGTGTTGTACACCTGTTCTGCGAGTTCCATATTTTTTTCCTGGTTGTCAACGGTTGCCAGCGCACTCGTAATTTTTAAACGTGCAACAGTAACATCATTGTCGATAGATGCTTCCAGCTGCTGCATATTATTCTGTGTTTTCTGCAATTCCAGTTTAGCTTTCGCTATCCGTGACTGCTTTGCAAAACCATCGAAAATGGGAACAATTATTTTTAATCCGATGACGGAGCTCGTAAACCATGTTCCGTCATTAAAAAAATTGAATGACTGGCGTTGTGCCTGTTTTGAATAACTGCCGAACAATGCAACAGTGGGCAGATAACTTAACTGGTAACGTTTAACATTGTATTGTCCGAGTTTTTTAGCGGTCTCCAGTAATTTGTATTCCTTTCGGTTGGCGTACTGGTAATCGGCCGTCAGTAAATTTTCTTTCAGTTGATCGTCGTTAATAGAATCTGTAAGTATCAGTGAATCTTTTTGCGGCATGTTCATTAAAAATTTCAATCCGGCGATGCCTGCATCCAGTTGATTCTGTACACGGATTTTTTCGGTTGTTAAATTATTAAGCTGCACACTTACTTTATCAACGTCAAGTTTTTCTGCAAAACCATTTTTATAAATCTCGCGAGTATCATCCAGTAATTTATTGAAACGGATAATATTTGCATCGATAGAGGTCATCTGCCTTTGGCCCACCACCAGCTGATAATATATCTTCTGCACATTTACATTGATCTGTTCTTTTGTGATATCTGCCTGCTGCTGTGCAAACTGTATCGCTGCATTTCTGGCCTGCAGTCCGATAAAAACCTGTCCGTCGAAAAGTAATTGCGAAAATTCAACACCGGTATTGGCATTCCAGGGTGTTCCGAAAGGAAATGCCAGGTTTCCGAAACCACCTGCCGGCAACGTGATGGTATTGCCGTTACCATCTTTAACGCCCTGGTCTATCAGTACCTGGTAAGTAGAAGGTGCAATAAAATTCGGAATAGACTGAACCGGTATATCTATATAATGTGTAACGGACAGATTTCCGTTGATTTGCGGCAATGCGGCAGAGGTGATCTCGCGGTTGGTTTGTTTCTGGATCTTTACATCTGCCAGTGCATTTTTTACCTGTACGGAATTCTGCATGGCAAATTCAACAGCTTCCTTAACGGACAGGGAATGTGTTTTCTGGGCGGTGGCCGAAATTGTTATGCAACAACTGAGTATCAGCCATACGTTTTTAAAAGAGATGGTCATTTGAACTGTTTTTCTTTACTTATTTTTTCCTGATAATTTTCTTTGTTCCTGGTATTTCAACACGAGTTTGTATCCTTTTAAATTCACAAGTCCGAATAAGAAATGAGTAACGATCTCATTTTCCACTTCCAGCAGATCTGCTTTCAGAACTTTTAAGAATTCGGGATTGAAAGGCAGCAGCATTAATTCGATCCTGAAACGCGAAACAATTTCCACGTTCAGTTCGCTACGGTAAAAGTCTTCCTTTATTCCTCTTTCAATATTTTCCCGGATGATATTATATACGTATTGATTTTTATGCTGTAAGAATTTCTGAAATGCCCTTGGATGGTATTTCTGCAGATCGAACATCACCGATGGATTCATAGTCCGGAACATTTCTGCCATCATATCCATGGAAAGAAACACTTCATGTATTGCATCTTTGGCCTGTTTGCGATCTACATTACATTTACATTCATTCTTTATCAGAACATCTTCCACCACTTCTTCCACGAGCTCATCTTTATGGCTGAAGTACTGGTATAGGGTCTTTTTACTCATCCCTACTTTAGCAGCAATATCATCCATACTTACACTTCGTACGCTGTATTGCATCACCAGGTCGTGCGCTGCATTTTTTATTCTTTCTTTGGGTGTGAATTCCGACATAACAGATACAAAACTATGGAAACTTTTCGTGTAACAAAAGTTTCCATCAACTTTTTTTACCATTCAAAGATTTTTTCAATACTTCAATCCAAACGGATCGGCTGAGTTACTCTACCTTTACCTCAATAGTTTTTTGTATGACGAAAACATTCGATTTTAAAAGATTACTCCAGTATTTTTTCCAGGGCATGCTGATCTTAGGACCGATAGCCATCACGGGTTTTGCGATCTGGTATGTGATTTCTGCCATAGATAATTTATTACCGATATTCAGTTATACAGATGAGAACGGTATAAAACACGTTCAGAATTATGGCTTAGGATTTTTACTGATCATCGTTTTTATAATTGTGGTAGGATATATAAGTTCCTTTTTTATTACCGGCAGAATTTTAAGTCTTATGGACAGGGCGTTACAAAAAATGCCGGGCGTAAAACATATTTACAGTACCACGAGAGATTTTTTTGAAGCCTTTGCAGGTGATAAGAAAAAGTTCACCCAGAATGTACTGGCCTGTGTGGATGACAACGATGTGTGGCGACTGGGATTCATCACTAAAGATGATATGCGAGATTTCGGCCTGGAAGATTATGTAGCCGTTTATATTCCGATGTCGTACTCGGTAGCAGGAAATGTTTATGTCATTCCACGTTCACGTGTGCGTAGCGTTTCCAATATCAGTTCGGCACAAACGATGAAATTTGCAGTGAGCGGCGGGGTAACAGACTTAACGGAAGAGCCGGAAAAAGGGAATTAATCCTTAACTTCAAACATGCATTTTCTGAAGAAGTTCTTTTTTACCACATGCCTGTTGGTTTTGTACCACAGTGCTTTTTGCTGGGGCTTTTATGGTCATCAGCGGATCAATTATTTTTCTGTTTTTTTATTACCGCCTGAAATGATGGTTTTTTATAAACCAAATATTGATTTCATTGCGGAGCACAGCGTGGATCCGGATAAAAGAAGATATGCAGTAAAAGATGAAGGCCCGAAACATTACCTGGATATTGATCATTATGGAACTTATCCTTATCCCGATCTTCCCAGGAAATGGGAAGATGCCGTTGCCAAATTCGGAGAAGATTCTGTTCGTGCACATGGTATTGTTCCATGGCATGTACAGGTGATGTTACAAAGACTCACTTATGCCTTTCGTGATAAAAATTTCAGCCGTATTTTAAAAAACAGTGCAGAACTCGGTCATTATATAGCAGATGCACATGTTCCGTTACATGCCAGCAGCAATCACAATGGCCAGCTTACCAATCAAAGAGGAATACATGGTTTCTGGGAAAGCCGAGTACCTGAACTGCTTGCCGCAAAAGAATTTGATTTCTTTATTGGAAAAGCAGAATATATTAAAGATCCCGGTGCTTTTATCTGGGACCGGTTTTTAGAAAGTGCAAAAGCCAGTGACAGTGTATTGAGCATGGAAAGGGAACTGACAACTTCG
>JANNZE010000218.1:0-3699 GCA_031410455.1 Chitinophagaceae bacterium
ATTTGGATTTGGCCTTGAGCATGGGGTATTTCCGCATGCAGCAGCAAGTATTCACGTGCCATTTCCTGCGTTTTGATGAGACGATCCATACCGCCCACTGGCTACGAATTGTGCTCGATCGGGTTGACTACGGCAGCAGTCAGCGACGGTTGTTTTCGTTCAATAAAGCTTTACAGGTTCGGCGATTACTGGTGAACCAGGTAAATGATATTTTTACAAACTATGATGCTATACTTTCTCCCACCAGCCCTACTACAGCCTTCCCGATAGGAGAAAAAACGAAAGACCCTACTACGATGTATATTGCTGACATTTATACAGTGTATGCTAATTTAACGGGCATAGCAGGCATTTCTTTACCATTATTTTCACACAGTTCAGGTATGCCTTTCGGTTTGCAGGTTATGGGCAATAACAGAGATGAACTAACTTTACTGAAGATTTCGCAAATGCTTACACGGGGCATTTGATGCAGTGAAAAATGCAAAAATGGATCATCATATTATTCGTTCTCTTCACCCATATTTCTTCAGCGCAAACTGATACCAGCATTGCTGTTTCTCCTGTTGATTCACTGGAAGAAAAGGAGATCATCAAAGCAATTGAAACGGCCAAAGCACCTCCATCACCGGATAAGGTTCAATATTTTTCTCAATTAACGAGATACGGCTTTAAAAATCTTTTCAATAAATTTCAATACAATCCTACGCTTCCTTACTCTTCCCAGATAAATCCGCATGCTGAATTATACATGCAGGATTATTTAAAAAATCATTCGGGTTATCTGATAAAAATGAAATCGTGGGGCCTTCCTTATTTCAATCTGATTGATAATATCCTGAGTAAATATGGATTGCCCACAGAGTTAAAATACCTGGCAGTGATAGAAAGTAATTTAAGTACCTCTGCCACCAGCTGGGTGGGCGCCGGAGGTCCATGGCAATTCATGCCTTATACTGCACGTGATTACGGATTAAAAGTGGACAGGCTGAATGATGAACGCAGGGATTATTTTAAAAGTACTCATGCCGCTGCAAGATATTTATTGAGCCTGTATAACCAGCTTCACGACTGGCTTTTAGTGATCGCAGCCTATAATGGCGGGCCTTCCCGCGTATTCAGTGCCATCAAAAAAAGCGGGAGTTCCAATTTCTGGCAATTGCAGTATTATCTTCCGGAAGAGAGCCGCAACCATGTAAAAAAATTCATCGCCACACATTACATCATGGAAAATCCATCCATCGCTGCCAATGTAAAAGGCACAGGATTTTTTAAACCGCTGGGAAATGAGATAGGAACGCCAGATAACAATCCTTCATTGCCGGAAGAATTAATGAAAGACTCTGAAAAGCAAACCCTAAGCGGAAAATACAATGGTGCCATCATTGCCAGGAACCTGGATATGGAAATAACGGAATTCTATAAATACAACCCGGGATTTGATGAAAGGCTAGGCAGGAACGGGCAATATGATATGCTTCTTCCGAAAGAAAAAATGCAGCATTTTCTTTCTATTCGTTACCAGATATTAAATGAATGTGTTCAGGCTTTGTTAGATGATTCTTCTGTACCAAACAACAAAATAATTTATCCTCCATCTCCCAAACCAAATACCAGAAAGAAACCCGCGTGATCAGCCCAGGATCATCCGGATAGCTTTTGTTTTTAACAGGCATTCTTCATATTCTTTTTCCGCATCACTTTTGATGGTAATTCCACCACCTGCCCAGAAAGAAAGATATTTATCCTTACGGTTGTATAATATACTTCTGATGACCACATTAAAATCAAAATCACCCGTTGGTGTTATATAACCAATGGAACCTGAATACAAACTTCTCTTTGAACTTTCATATTGTTCTGTAAGCTGCATCACCCGGTGCTTGGGTGCCCCGGTCATGGAGCCCATCGGGAAAGTGGCTTTCAATGCTTCTGTCCAGTGAATATTTTTCATTTCTCCTTCTATCGTGCTGATCATCTGGTAAACCTGCGGAAAAGCTTTCACTTCAAACAACGTGGTGGCATGTACGCTGTTGCGTGTACATACTTTACTCAGATCGTTTCGTACCAGGTCAACAATCATCACATTTTCTGCTTTATCTTTTTCACTGTTCTGCAGATCGTATAATAAATGCTGATCCGGTTCCGCTTCAGAAGATCTTTTTACCGTACCCTTGATAGGCTGAGATAAAAGATGTTGTTTTGTTTTCTTTAAAAAACGTTCTGGGCTTGCACACATGCAATACTGGTCATTCACCCTGTAAAATGCAGCAAAAGGATTGGGTGAAATGGCAGAAAGCTGGTGGTATAATTGCAATGGTTCCACATCAGCATCTTCAATATAGAATTCCTGGCAAAAATTCATTTCATAACAATCACCCCGCTGAATATGAGCGTGAATATGAGATAAGGATTGTAAGTATTCTTTTTTGCTGATCCGGTTTCTGATGGAATAAGCATAAATTTTAGCAGGGATATCATGAGGAGAACCTGAAATTTCATCCCATATTTTTTGCGGATCAGCTGCATGTATGATAACATGATGAGCATTGAGCCTGATCAGTATTTCGGGACGAAAGAAAAATCCATCTGCAAAATGAATATGGTCGGGGTGAGAAGAGTGTAAATGCGGATCTTCATTTTTAAGATCGTACCCCAGGTGCCCGAATAACCAGGAAGGATCTGCTTCATGAAATTGTTTAAGTGTATCAAATGCATTTCCTGCAGACAGAGAAATATATTCTTTTCCTGCAACGGCGAGTAAACATTCAAAAGACCCGTTTTCATACCCCTGGTTATCCAGTAAACAAAAAATGTTGAACTGATGTAACCAGTTCAACATTTTCAATTTAAAAACGGGAATATTATCTATGGAAAATTGGAAGGAAGTGTCCACAATTAAAAATCGTCGTCATCAAAAGATCCGCCACCGTCTATATCATCATTGAATAGATCTTTAAAATCATCATCTACTTTAAAATCATCGTCATCTTTTACTTTCTTGGCTACGCCAGTGCTTTTTCCTTTTGATTTAGGAAGGTCGAACTCGTCGAAATCAGGATCCCAGTTATCGTCATCATCTTCTGTTTTCTCCCAGTCATCTTTCACATCCACATCGTCATCATCATCGTCGTCATCTGCAGATTTCTTTGATTTGGATGTTGGTTTTTCATCTTCAAGATCATCATCCTCCTCATCATCTTCTTTCCTGGCTACTTTTTTAGGAGCTGCTTTCTTTGCAGGTGCTGCTTTTTTAGGAGCTGCTTTCTTTGTTTCTTTTTCTGGTTTGATTGCCATATTCTCAACAATATTATGCTGTAAATTTTCTACCGAATTTTCAATTTGCCAAATAAATTTTAAGCTATTTTTTATTACATTCTAAACAGCTACAATTTGTTCCCTGCCCGGGCCATTACTGATGTATTTTACGGGAACACCAAGATAATTATTTAAATACTGAATATAATTTTTCAATTGCACGGGCATTTCATCAAAAGATTGTATTTCAGATATTTTTTTCACCCATCCTTCAAAATTGTCATATAACGGTTGAATGTTCATTCTGTTCATCTGAAAAGGAACATGATCTGTTTTTTCGCCGTTGATCAGGTAAGAACTGCAGGCCTTCAGTTGCGGCATTTCATCAAATTTATCTGTTTTGGTCATAACCAGTTTGGTTACGCCATTGATCATGCAGGC
>JANNZE010000219.1:0-4616 GCA_031410455.1 Chitinophagaceae bacterium
ACTGAAACTGAAAAACTTTTATGGCGCATTGAATCATACATTCAACGACAGCACACAAACGGTGGAAATAAAACCCAACCAGCCAGACCTTGGCGTGATCTATATCAAAGAAAAACCATCTGCAGATTTTCTGGCTACACGCGAAAATGAACCTTCCGCTTTCCAATTTTCCGTTCTCAGTTTTTTACCGGGGGAAACACTGGTAATTGAAAAGAACGGTTATTATTATGAGCAGACCGATGTTACCATCAGTGCATACTGGACGTGGGAAAAAGTTGCAGACCTGTTGCCGTATAATTATATGCTGAATGAAGAAAATGTTTTGGATAATTCCAATCCCTCAGCAATACAATCTGCTAACTGATTATTTTTTTTCCGTTAATTTCTGCCACATTTCCGGAATGCGTTTGATCCATACCAGTTCTCTTTTTTTAATGCCGGCTTCCTCCACAGGCGCGCCCCAGTAAGTTTTATTGGCTTCCAGATCGCCACCTACACCAGACATGGCCAGTAAGGTAGCGTTATCGCCGATGGATAATGTTTTGGAAATACCGCACTGTCCCCACACCGTAACACCATTGCCAATGTGCACCGCACCTGCCACTGCAGATTGAGCAGCGAACAAACAATTTTTTCCGATCACTGTATCATGCCCGATGTGCAGCATATTATCCATTTTTGTTCCTCTGCCGATCACTGTATCATGACTAACTCCGCGATCGATCGTACAATTGGCACCCAGTTCCACATCATCTTCAATGATCACTCTTCCGCAATCAGGCATTTTTTTATACCATACATCCCGGTTCTTTTTAGTGTTGTAATAAAATGCACTGCTGCCTATCACCGAACCTGCATGAATCACCACGTTGTTTCCAATGATGCAATGATCCATGATGGTAACATTGGGATAGATGATACAATTGCTTCCGATATGAACATGGTTACCGATGAATACATTCGGATAACAAAATGTATTCTCACCTATAACTGCTGAGTCGCTGATCATTTTGGTAGAAGGTTCAAACGGACGGAAATGCTGCACGATTTTACTGTAAGCAACAAAGGGATTCTCTGTTACTAAAAAGGCTTTGCCTTCCGGAACTTCTACTTCTTTGTCAATTATGATAAAGGTTGCAGCACTATCCAGGCATTTGGTGTAATACTTCGGATGATCAACAAAAACCAGGTCTCCCGCTTCCACTTTATGTAATTCATTGATGCCGGTTGCTGCATCATTTGTTTTACTGATCAATTTTGCACCAATGAAATCTGATAACCATTGCTGAGAAACAGGAGAGGGAAAATGCATATAAAAAATTTTCACAAAGGTAACAGCTTCAGGTAAACGCTTCTGCTTTACACAACATAAAATGTAAAAACTTATGTGGTAAATAATATCAACTCAAGTCAAAAAAGGAAAGACGATGTTGTAACACGATTGCTATTTTCCACAACGTGTTTTAAAATGTGAATAAAATATTTGCAATTTTTTTTCTTGTTAGCGAAATTTATTTTTAATATTGTGTAGGGGATTTGTTTCCCTGTACTTACTAACCCATCCATATAACAAAGCTCGACTCGAAATGTCGGGCTTTATTATTTCAGGAAGATGATGATTTTAAGAGGAGAAATTATCATTTCCGCACTTCATCATCAGCCAACATAAGAATACTATCTTGCAGTAAAATAAAAATGGTATGCTAAAATCAATGACGGGATTTGGAAGAGCGGAACAAACATTCGGAGAGAAAACATATCTCGTGGAGGTTAAAGCGCTCAACGGAAAACAATTTGAACTGCAATTGAAGTTGCCGCCATTGCTCCGGCCGTATGAATTTGATATCAGAAGTTTATTACAGGAACATTTGCTGCGTGGCACCATCGACTGTTATGTGAACATCAAACAAAACGGAGCTTCCCGCCCGGTGGCCATCAACACAGATCTTATCCGGGCTTATTTCAACCAGATCAATCAACTGGCAACAGAATTAAAAGTGGATAGTAATTCCGTACTGAGTGCCCTGCTTCGTTTACCGGAAGTGGTAACACCTACGCTGGAAGTGTTGAATGATGATGATTTCAATGATTTTAAAAAAGTACTGATACTTGCACTCCATGAACTGAATGCCCACAGAACAGAAGAAGGCGCATCTCTTACTAAAGATCTGCTGACAAGGATTGCCCATATCAAAGAACAGGAAGAAGAGATCTTAAAACTGGAACCTTCCCGTATGGTAAGGATCAAAACAGAGATCAATGATCTGCTGAATGAACACGTTGGAAAAGATAACATTGATAACAATCGCCTCGAACAGGAACTGATCTATTATATGGAAAAGATCGATATCCATGAAGAACAGATCCGCCTTCGCCAGCATTGCGAATTTTTTGCTGAAGTACTCAACGGACCGCAGGAAGGAAAAGGAAAAAAATTGTCTTTCATTTTACAGGAGATCGGAAGAGAGATCAATACAACCGGAAGTAAAGCGTATGATGCTGATATACAGAAATGCGTGGTGATGATGAAAGATGAAATGGAAAAAGCAAAAGAACAGGTATTAAATGTGTTATAAGTTTGTACAGATGAAAATTGTAAAATATTTCCTCTCTATATTTCTGATGTCCGGATTCATTTCCTGCAAACAGGTGAATGTGTATGAATACAATACCAACATCCCACTGCAGAAATGGAATGCAAAATTTTCTGCTGATGGAAGTTTTGTTATAAAAGATACGGCTGCATTATATAATATATACATCGTGCTTCGCCACCTGGATTCCTATAAATACAATAACATCTGGCTGAATGTAGGCCTTGCCCAGGGAAAAGATTCGCTTTATTTTCAGAAACTGAACCTCACCCTTGGTGATGATGCAAGTGGCTGGGAAGGTGTTGGAATGAATGATATCTGGGAGGTGAGAAAACTGATCAACGGGCGTCCGAAAAAATTTGTAAAGGCAGGAGAATATCATTTCCGAATCTTCCAGGTAATGAGAGATAATCCGCTGCCCGGCGTTCTCAGTGCAGGGCTGAGAGTGGAAAAAGCAGATTGATCCGCATTTTAACATTTGTGTTATACCATTAAAGAAATAAGGTCGTTTTGTAAAACTGTTGTATTTTGCAAATCTTCAACTATCAATAAAAAATCTATCTGTGAAAAGATACATTCTCTTGCTTATAACAGCGGTTACGCTTTCAGTTAACGTATTTGCCCAATCTGAAACAATTCAGCAGGGAGAATTCGGAATTACATTAGGCGCTGCACATTATTTTGGAGATCTGAATACAAGAGCAAGCATTAAAAGGCCAAAGCCTTCTTTCGGAGCTTTTTTCCGTAAACAATTCGGAAATTATATTGGCGTAAGGGTTTCTGCTCATTATGCACAGGTAGGCTTCAGTGATACCTACAGCAAAAATGAATACCAGCAGACACGTAATCTCAGTTTCAATTCTAATATCTGGGAATTTGCTGTTCAGGGTGATTTTAATTTCTTCAAATTTGTTCCTAATGATCCTGATTATCAGTTCACACCATATGTAACATTAGGTGTGGGTGTATTCACTTATGATCCGTATGCATATCTTGATGGTCAAAAATATTTTTTACGCCCGTTGGGTACTGAAGGACAAACGACCGGCTATTTAGGCAGAAAAGAATACAGCCCGATGGCTTTGTGTATTCCTTTTGGCGTAGGTATCAAATACAATCTTAATGAAAAAGTGAATGTTTCATTTGAAGTGTCCAACCGTTTTACCACCACCGATTACCTGGATGATGTAAGCACCACTTATGCCGGAGCGGCCAATTTTCCTCCGGATGCCAATAATGTTCCAACGGCAGCATTTTACCTGCAGGACCGCTCCTATGAGAAGGATTTCACCTTCGCCCAGGGTCAGCAGAGAGGAAATGCAAAACAGAAAGACCAGTACATCATTGCTGAAATAGGTATATCCTTCAACCTGTCCAGCTATCGTTGTCCAAGCGCACGCTAACAGCTGGCGTAGCCTGTTTTATGGCATTTTCTTTTAAATTTTGTTACTTTGCGCCCCAAAGTCTGAATAGGTCAGGCTTTTCATACAACCTTCATGGGATCTTTAGAAAGCATCGATACATCAAAACTTCCAAAGCACATTGCTATCATTATGGATGGTAATGGACGATGGGCGGAAGAAAAAGATCAGAACAGGTTATTCGGTCATGTAAACGGCGTTGAAAGTGTACGTGATATAGTGGAAGGTGCTGCAGAACTGGGAATTGAATACCTTACCTTATATGCATTCAGCACAGAAAACTGGGATCGTCCGGAATATGAAGTAACCGGCCTCATGGAATTGCTGGTAGATACCATTCGCAAAGAAGTACCTACACTGAATAAGAATAATATACGCCTTCATGTGATTGGAGATATTGCAAAATTACCCGGAAATGCATCAAAAGAACTGGATGCTGCTATTCAGGAAACATCCACCAATACCGGGCTGAACCTGATCATGGCGCTGAGCTACAGTAGCCGCTGGGAGATTATCAATGCCGTACAAAAAATGGCAGAAGATGTAAAAAAGAATGTGATCCGGCCGGAAGATATAGATCATAACCTGTTTAATAATTACC
>JANNZE010000220.1:0-6941 GCA_031410455.1 Chitinophagaceae bacterium
AGCAGAAGCTGCGCAAACACTTTCTTCGATCGGCATAGAATGTGAGGTGATTGATGTACAAACCTTATTGCCTTTTGATATACATCACAGCATTTTATCATCTCTAAAGAAAACCAGCAGGATTTTATTTGTTGATGAAGATGTACCGGGTGGTGCAGCTGCCTATATGTTCAACAAAGTGATGGAAGAACAGCAGGGATACAAATGGCTGGATGCCTCGCCAAGAACGCTTACCGGCAAAGCGCATCGTCCGGGATATGGAAGTGATGGTGATTATTTTGCCAAGCCGAATACAGAAGATGTTGTACGCGTTGTAAAAGAAATGATGGCAGAATAAATGCAGTTCAACTTTCTGCATATCATCGAGATACTGGGAACTTTTTCTTTTGCGGTTTCCGGGGCTTCGTTTGCCATGGAGAAAAAATTGGATCCATTCGGTGTATTGATCCTCTCATTTGTTACAGCGATCGGTGGAGGTACGTTGCGGGATGTAATGATCGGTAATCTTCCGGTTGCATGGCTGCGGGACGATTCTGCTATCACTGTTATTTTTCTGGCTGCACTAGGCACCATGCTGTTTGATAAATACCTTAAAAAACTTACTGCAACATTATTTTTATTTGATGCACTCGGCCTTGGTTTGTTTACGCTTGTTGGCATTGAGAAAGCAAAACAACTGAATCTGAGTATAGGAATATGTATTGCCCTCGGAACCATTACCGCCAGTTTCGGTGGCGTGATCAGGGATGTATTGCTGAATAATGTTCCGCTTATTTTCAGAAAAGAGATCTATGCGCTGGCCAGTATTGCCGGAGGAATATTTTATTTTCTTTTATTGAAAACATCCCTTAATGCAGATGTGATAACCGTGATTTGTATTGCTGTTATTTTCAGCATCCGTATTATAGCAGTGCGGTATAAAATTTCATTACCCCTATTCTACAACAAGCCCAACAAATGATCATGGCTGTTTTTTTGTTAGATCGTTTATAAATTTGCCAGTGAAAAAATTTACCATAAAAGGTTTTTGGAAGATACTTAAGGAATCTTTTAATGATTTTATTGATGATAAGGTTTTAAAACTTAGCGCATCTCTTGCTTATTATACTGTTTTCTCTCTGGCGCCATTAATATTGGTTTTATTGTTTTTATGTGGTTTCTTTTTTGGAAAAGAGGCCGTGGAAGGTTCTATTTTTGGGCAAATAGAAGGTTTTGTCGGAAAAAATTCAGCTTTGCAGGTGCAGGAAATGATCAAAAGTGCTTCTCTGGATAATAAAGGCAACACTGCTGCCATAATTGGTTCTATAACATTACTGATCGGTGCCACTACAGTATTTGGTGAGATCCAGGATTCTATCAATACCATCTGGGGAATTAAAACCAAGCCAGGAAAAGGGTTATTACTTTTTCTTAAAACAAGGCTTTTATCCTTTGGAGTAATTGCCAGCCTCGGTTTTTTATTGTTGGTTTCACTGGGGTTATCTGCGTTGTTGGAAGCTTTAAGCGGTAAACTCGCAGAGATATTTCCGGATGTAACTGTGATACTTTTTTACGTCCTTAATATCATTATTTCTTTTGCCGTCATCAGTACTTTATTTGGTGTGATATTTAAAGTGTTGCCGGATGCACAGATCAGGTGGAAAGATGTTGTGGCTGGTTCTATTGCCACTGCTGTTTTATTTATGTTCGGTAAGTTTGGAATCTCTTTTTACATTGCCAAATCTGATGTGGGAAACACTTATGGCGCAGCCGGATCGCTGGTTATTTTACTGGTCTGGATCTATTATTCTTCCATGATCTTATTCTTTGGTGCAGAATTCACCAAACGGTATGCGATCAGCTATGGTTCTGCCATACACCCCAATAAATATGCGGTGTTTTCACGAACCGTAGAAATTGAAGAAGGCAGTAAGACCGTTCAGGCAGTTGACAAAAAAGAAAAACAGGAAGAACAGAAAAAGGAAGAATAATTATTTTATTTCAGGTTATGATATACTTTCTGCACATCGTCATCCTGTTCTAAATTATCAACGAGTTTCAAAACTTCATTTGCCTCATCTTCATTCAATTCAACAGTGGTACTCGGTATCCTGGTTAACTCGGCGCTGATCACTTCAATGCCCCTTTCTTCCAGGGCTTTACTCATGTGGCCGAATTCGTTGAATGATGCACGGATTACAATATTGCCATCTGCATCTTCACCAATTTCTTCCAGCCCAAAATCAATAAGGTCAAGCTCCAGGTCGTCAATATTGAGGTTGTTATTTTTTACTTTGAATTCACCCAGGCGGTTAAAAGTAAATGCTACGCTTCCGCTGGTTCCTAAAGCGCCATGACCTTTGGTGAAATGCATACGCACATTGGCTACGGTTCTTGTTGGATTATCCGTTGCCGTTACCACTAATACGGCTACACCGTGCGGTGCATAACCTTCATACGTTACTTCTTCATAATTACTGGTGTCTTTACCCATTGCACGTTTGATAGCTGCTTCCACGCGGTCTTTGGGCATATTACAGGCTTTCGCATTCAGGTAGCATCTTCGAAGCGCAGGATTGTTATCAGGATCAGGTCCTGCAGATTTTACCGCGATTGCGATCTCCTTACCGATCCTGGTAAAATTCTTGGCCATTTTATCCCAGCGTGCAAACATGGAACTCTTCCGAACTTCAAATATCCTTCCCATAGTAATTATTTAAACAGGCTGCAAAAATAAGCGAAGCGTTATTGTTCAGCAAATTGAGTTGAAGGATTAGCTTTGCGGCCATGGAAATATTACTCCCGTACACACAACTGAAAGATTTCACCACCGCTATTTTTGAAAAAATAGGTTGTAATCACAAAGAATCAGCAGCTGCAGCCCGGACATTATTGTCTGCAGATCTGAGGGGTGTAGACAGTCATGGTATTGCCCGCCTGAGCGGATACGTACGTTTGTGGGAAGTTAACCGTATTGATATTTGTGCCATCCCTGAAATCATCCATGAAACACCAAGTACTGCCGTGGTAGATGGAAAGGGAGGTTTAGGTTTGATAGTGGCACCTTTTGCCATGCAGGTTGCCATTGATAAAGCAAAAGTTGCGGGAACAGGATGGGTGAGTGTACAAAACAGCAGCCATTATGGTATCGCCGGAATTCATGCTATGATGGCTTTGCAACACGATATGATCGGTATTGCCATGACCAATGCTTCCCCAACGGTGGCACCTACATTCAGTAAACAAAAATTATTAGGAACGAATCCGATTGCCGTGGCTATACCTGCCGGAGAACAGCCGGATTATGTTGCAGATTTTGCTACCACTACAGCAGCCAATGGAAAGCTGGAGATCTTACAAAGAAAAAAAGAAGATGCACCTTTTGGCTGGGTTCAAACCAAAGAAGGCGAACCTACAACAGATGCAAATGCTTTGAAAAATGGAGGTGCTTTACTGCCATTGGGCGGCGACCGCGAGGGTGGAAGTCATAAAGGTTATATGCTGGGTGGAATAGTAGATATTTTTTCAGCATTACTCAGTGGTGCCAACTACGGGCCTTTTGTTCCGCCCTTTCCTGCTTACCTGCCAATGCCTGCCTTTATGCCCGGAAATGGCATCGGGCATTTTTTTGGTGCCATGCGTATTGATGCTTTCCGGCCTGCAGATCTTTTTAAAAAAGATATGGATGACTGGATCTCTCATTTCAGAAATGCAACGCCTATAGATGCAGATTGTCCTGTACTGATTCCGGGTGATCCGGAAAGATTTTACGAAAAGGAAAGGATGAAGCATGGAATTCCGCTTCCTGAAGCGGTTTTTGAAGACCTGAAAAACCTTTCGGAGAAATTTGATGTTCCTTTTCCTGAAAAAAAATAAAATTATATTTTCAGGGTAAATTCCTGAAAGCGTTGTCTGTAAACGATTTCAGCTGATGAGTTTTTTGGCGGGTCTTACATTTTACATATTCTTCACAATAATAAATACCTACACCTCGTTAATAGCTTGGTTTTTCATAGGATATTGGATTAATACAGGCGGAGATTTCTATCTCTGCCTCTTTTTTTGTATTTCAAGCCAAGGCGCAGAGATAGGCAATGCAGTATTTCGTGTATAAGTCAAAACTTAAAACTTAAAACCAATAAGTAGTTATAGAGTTTAGAAAACACAAAGCTGATTTCATTTAAAAATATAATTATAATTCTCCGGTTTTTTGTATAAAAAAAGCTCCCGTTAAGGAGCTTATATATTTCAGAAAGATTTCTTTTATATGATCAGCATAGAATCTCCATAGCTGAAGAAACGGTATTTATCTTTAATTGCTTTTTTATAAGCTTCCATCATCAGGTCATATCCTGCAAATGCACAGGCCATGATCAGCAGACTTGTTTTTGGCAGATGGAAATTGGTGACCAGTGAATCTGCAATATTGAAATTATAAGGCGGATGTATAAAATGATTTGTCCATCCTTCTGAAGGTTTCAGTAATTTCTGTGCAGTGTAAGAAGTTTCCATGGCACGCATGGTGGTTGTTCCGATAGAGCAAACACGACGGCCGGTTTCTTTTGCTTTATTTACAATGGAGCAGGCGATGTCATCGATTTTATAATATTCAGCATCCATTTTATGTTTGCTGAGATCTTCCACTTCTATAGGACGGAAAGTTCCCAGTCCGGTATGTAAGGTAACTTCTGCAAAACGGATTCCCTGAATCTCCAGTCTCTTGATCAGTTCTTTAGAAAAGTGAAGACCTGCAGTAGGTGCTGCTACAGCTCCCTCATGTTTTGCATAAACGGTCTGGTAACGTTCTTTATCTTCTTCATCCGGCTTGCGCTTGATGTATTTTGGTAGCGGGGTTTCACCCATGATCTCGAGCATCTGGCGGAATTCTTCGTCTGTACCATCCCAAAGAAAACGGATGGTTCTTCCACGACTGGTGGTATTGTCGATCACTTCTGCAACCAGTTCGTCACTTTCACCGAAATATAATTTGTTTCCCACACGTATTTTACGGGCAGGATCAACAATTACATCCCAGAGTTTATTGGTCTTATTTAATTCACGCAATAAAAATACTTCAATCTTGGCGCCTGTCTTTTCTTTACGGCCATACATTCTTGCCGGAAAAACTTTGGTATTATTAACTACGAAAACATCCTTGTCATCAAAATATTCCATGATGTCGCGGAACTGCCTGCTTTCTATTTGTCCGGTTTTACGGTGGACCACCATCATCCGGCTTTCTTCTCTTTTTTTTGTTGGATGTTGTGCAATGAGGTTAAGCGGAAGGTCAAATCTGAATTGGGATAATTTCATGTAATAAACTAAATTTTAAGTTGATCACATGCCTTGATACTGTAGTGATACAGAGATGATTGGGTTGCTGATAAAATACAGCCTATCATGTTACGGCATGATGAAAGTGGGCAAAGGTAAGGAAATTGTATTCTCCAAATGAAAATTCTGCAACAGGCAGAGGCAACAGCAGATAATTAAGAAAGCAGATTTTTACCGGGAATGGCGTTCACCAGTTTTTGAGTGTAGGGATGTTGGGGGAAATTATAAACTTCATCTGCATTTCCGGATTCCACGATCTCACCTTTACGCATTACCAGTATGCGGTCGCATAAATGATGTACAACGGAAAGATCGTGGGAAATGAAGATGGCACTGAAATTCATTTCTTCTTTCAGGCGGGTGATGATGTTGAGCACCTGTGCCTGTATACTCACATCCAGTGCCGATACGCTTTCGTCGAAGATCACGAATGAAGGTTGTAAAATGAGTGCCCGGGCAATGCATATACGTTGCCTTTGCCCTCCGCTGAATTCATGCGGATAACGGTGATAATGCTCTTCGGTCAGTTCCAGTTTATTCAGCATGCGGATCACCATTTGTTTTCGTTCAGCTGCATTTTTGCCAATGCCATGCACCTTCAATGGTTCGGCGATAGCATCACCTATTTCCATCATGGGATTCAGGGAACTGTACGGATCCTGAAAAACTACCTGCAGTTTTTTCCGCAATGGGCGCATTACTTTTTCTGACATCGCTGTCAGATCTTTTCCTTCTAAAATCACCGAACCAAAAGAAATATCAGCCAGTTTCAGAATGGCTTTTCCAATGGTGGTTTTGCCACAACCACTTTCGCCTACGAGTCCAACAATCTCTTTTTCATGTACCATAAAAGAAACTTTATTCACGGCTTTTTGAAAAACAGGATGGCTGAAAATTCCTGATTTTTTTGAATAGGTTACTTCAAGGTCTTTTACTTCCAGGATAACTTTTCCGGCTTTTTCAATGATAGGTTTTGTAATGAGTTGTGCCTGGCCAAGGATCAGGTCCTTCATGTCCGGCAAAAAATAATGTTTGTCATTGGCCGAAGGCCGGCAGGCCAGTAATGCTTTGGTATACGCATGTTGTGGTGCCTTTAAAACTTCTTTTGCTACACCCTCTTCTACAATATGGCCACGTTGCATAACCAGGATTTTATCTGCCACGTCTGCCACTACGCCCAGGTCGTGTGTGATCAGTAAAACAGACAATCCCTTTTCAACACTGATTTTTTTCAAAAGGGAAAGTATGTTTGCCTGTACGCTTACATCCAGCGCTGTGGTAGGTTCATCTGCAATTAAAAGCACCGGTTCACAGGCTATGGCCATGGCTATCATCACCCTTTGTTTCTGTCCGCCGCTGATCTCATGCGGATAACGGTACAGCATTGCCGAAGGATCCGGTAATTCAACGGTGTAGAATAATTCAATGGCTTTTTCCTGTAATGTTTTTTTTGACAGGGAAAGATGCCTTTTCAGCACTTCAGTGATCTGTGTGCCGCAGGTAAGCAGAGGATTTAAAGAGGTCATGGGTTCCTGGAAGATCATACCGATCTCTTTTCCCCTGATCCTGCTGATGTTTTGTTCTGTTGTAATAGCAGGATGTTGCCCTGTTTGCACAGCATATTGTTC
>JANNZE010000221.1:0-4048 GCA_031410455.1 Chitinophagaceae bacterium
ATTTCTTAATTTGTTTCCTACAAAACCAGACACCTGTTTGTCTTTTTTGAAAACGCCTACATTCCAGCCAGCTTTTAAAAATTCATACGTAGCACCATCTCTTTTCATGGTAAAATAAAAATCAGGATAACCAAAAGCCAACGGATGGGTATTGTCTAACTCTATTTTATATATAGCTCCGGGAATGCTGTTCACCAGGTAATCTTTTTCTCGGTTGGCATATTTTTTTATATCATCATAAGTAGGTTTTTCATCCGGCTTCTCTTCTTCCTTTTTTATTTTCAATCCCCAGTCTGCACCTGATAATTGTGCAACAGCTCCTTCCATGGCTATCAGTTTTCCGCCCTGGCGAACCCATTCTTTTAAAGATGCTGCTGATTCCTTATCATCCAGGAATTTATAATTACCGTCAGGCAAAATCAAAACATCATATTTTTTTAAACTGATATCGCCGAAGTCTGACTGGTTGATCATACTCACATTATACCCAAGTTGCTGATCAAAGAAATGCCAGACTTCACCTGCTGCAGTTTCAGAAACACCCTTTCCCGTCAATACGGCCACGCTGGGCTTTTTAATAAGATGCAATTTATCAGAACCAAAATCAAAACCTGATTCCATGAATCCGGAAGACACCATCACAGCAGTGTTGTTATTTTCAATTACCAGGCTCTCCAGTTGCTTCCACCTGTTTTCATTGCCTGATCTCAGGATCACCAGTGTGCCGCTTTTAAAATTCTGTTTGTTATAACTGAAAGGCTTTTCAGCAATACGTACTTTAAATCCATTTGACAATAATGCAGCCAGCAACTTTCCATCATTTACAAATTCATAAGGGACCAGGTATCCGTATGCATTTTGATTCTGTGTAAAACCTTGCTGTTTGAAACCATTTACGGTTCCTATGAATTTATCTTTGGATGCATAGGTTTCTATACCATATACATACGGCAATGACCATGCGGTGATATCATAAGTAGCAGAATCACTGAGTTTAGACTGCGGCTCAAACAACACCCTCAATAAATTAGCTTTTGGCTGGGCAGCCGGTATAATTACGTCAACAGGCAACGTTGTATAGGTTGCCTCTTTACCGGTGAAATAATTGTATCCTTTTACCGCCATCGCTTTTCCTGCGAAGGAATATTGGATCTGGTTACGGTCAAACAAACCAAGTAATGCATTCAATTTTCCTTTTTCAATACCTCTTACCACATATGTTTTATAGGTGCCGCTGCCATTGGAAACAGATTCAGCAAAATATTTTTTGAATTCATTTAAGATGGTTCCTGCATGAGAAGCTGCTGTTTCGATCGTACTCATACTCGTGACAAAATGATGTGCGATGCGGTCTGTGAGTTTCAAAGTATCATCCCCATCCAGTGCAATGGACAAACCTGCAAGACTGTGGCCGGCCTGCTCATACGTCATACCAATGGAACCATTATAAATCGGATACGTATCGCCATATGCAGGATAGAAAAGATCGAAATATTCTTTAGTGAAATACAACCAGCCATTCGCATCAAAATACTTTGCATGATTGCGGCCGAAATCATTCTGTATACTTCTCTGAAATGGTGTGATCACTTCATGAAAAGGCTCTGCTGCCGGAGCAAAATAATATGGGTTTCCCGGGTATTGCTCATGGAAATCAACATGCACTTCCGGCATCCACTGGTTATACATTTTAATGCGCTGCTGCGTTTCTACCTGGCTTTGCCACGCCCAGTCGCGGTTGAGATCAAAATTGTAATGATTGGTTCTTCCGCCAGGCCAGGGCTCACTGTGCTCCCGGGCATCTGCATTTGCATTCACGTTTTTTCCTACAGACATATTATACCAGTTCACATAACGGTCGCGGCCATCGGGATTCAAACACGGATCGATGATGACAACCGTTTTATCAAGCCAATCTTTTATGCGTACATCAGATGATTGTAATAATTCATATAAAACTTTCATAGAAACTTCCGAAGAACTTGCTTCATTACCATGCACATTATAACTTAACCATACAATCACCGGCATATCTGTATTTCCCGGCTGGTCATTCAATAAACCAGTTAACCTGAGATTGTTTTTCCTGATCTCTTCCAGCCTGTTCATATTGGATTCACTGGCTATAACTGCCAATAACAAAGGCCTTCCTTCATATGTATTGCCGTATTGCTGCAGTTTCATATTCCGGGGACTTGCCTGAGCAGCCATTCTGAAATAAGATTCTATTTTATGATAGGGCGTAAAATGAGAACCCAGCTCATATCCTAAAAAAGAAGAAGGCGATGATAATGTTTGTGCAGATAATGCCAGATTTGTGAAAATAAATAAGGCGGTAATGAGTCTTTTCAAGTTTTGATGTGTTTTATTTGCATGAAATTATTGAAACAAAATCAAACGCAGTTTCTTAAACGCATATATATTCAACGAATGCCTTACCGTAAAGTTTCCCTTATTCTGATGTGTTGTTTTCTGTGCATGTGTACTCAGGCTCAGCGTTTTGCCATCAAGGGTGGTGTGAACTATTCTAATGCCAGGGTTTATGACAGTGCCACCAAAATTTCCAGCGGATATAAAGCCGGAGGAACTGTAGGACTTATGGCAGATTTTGAATTTGACGGTCCATTACATTTTACACCTTCGTTGATGTACAGCATGAAAGGCTATTCTTTCAAACCCATTAAAGGAATAAGACAGGAAATTTCAACCACCTTACACTATATAGATCTCGGCGCCATTTTAACCTTCAACATCCCATCCTTACAAAAAGGTTTTGCCCTGAACGCCGGCCCTACCGCGAGTTTCGCCTTTATGGGAAAAGAAAAGATCACTGAAAACAATGTGACAACCACCTCCGATGTAAGCCTGTCTCTTGTGAAAGATTACGGTTTTTTTGACCTGGGAATGTTTATGGGAACATCCTATTCCTTTCAAAGATGGATGGTGCAGGCAGGCTACCAGGTGAACTTTATCAACCTTAATAATAATGCGGAAACTGACCAGTTGAACATAAGGAACCGCACTATAAGTCTCACATTCGGATACTTCCTTCGTTAAACTGTTTATAAATAGACAATTAAGCCGCTCCTTAATTTGTGCTTAGTAGCTGTTTAGTTATTTTTGCCCATAATTTTAAAAGCTGCGCCGATTTCTTAAAATATTACAACGAACAATTCTGATCCTGCTCCTGCTCCTGCTGGCGTTGTACGGTTTGTTGCATTTATCTTCCGTACAAACGTGGATAGCTCAGAAAGTTGCCAGGAATTTATCCGCTTATTTACATACAAAAGTAACGATCAAGGGAGTTGATTTTGAATTTTTCGATAAGCTGGAGATCAAAGGTGTATTGATAGAAGATCAGAAAAAAGACACTTTGCTGTATGCAGGTTCCGCCAAGGTAAACCTCACAGACTGGTTTTTCCTGAAAGATAAAATCGATCTGAAATATATTTCCCTGGAAGATGCTTACATCAATGCTTACAGAACAGACGCTGTTTGGAATTACCAGTTCATCGCTGATTTTTTTGCCGGCCCAAAAAAGGCTGATAAAAAAGGTGGCTTTGAAATTGACCTGAAAACGCTGAAGCTGCACAATATCAAGTTTAGCCAGGTGGATAAATGGATTGGGCAGGACATGATTGGATCTATAAAAGATATGGATCTGAGTGCCGAAGAATTTGACATGGCGAAAAAACGCATCACTATCAGCAAACTTAATTTGGATGAACCGCATTTTTTAATGTCGGATTATACAGGGAATGTAGAGCAACTGCACTTACCGCAAAAACCACCGACACCAAGAGATACGACTTCTAAATACAGGTGGAATAAAAGTGGCTGGGTAATGAATGTTCAAAATATTCATTTGCAAAATGGCATTGATGCTCGCATCTGCAAAGTCTTTTGTCAGTGCCACTTTTAATTTTAACGGGAGGCTTTCTCTCGTTACCGGCACAGTGGAGCAAACATAATTACCATCATTATCAAAATAAGCATTGGCAGTTTGGTTGTCGATGGTAAAAGTAGCGTGAACCATATCAGTGCCTTC
>JANNZE010000222.1:0-3035 GCA_031410455.1 Chitinophagaceae bacterium
GCATTTCGCTCAGAACATATTTCTTCATAATCATTCAGTTTTCGAATCGGTACAGTTATTTTTCAGGGAATCATTGAGAGTACAGTGGCTGATTCAAAAAACGATCCACTGGCTGATTCTTTTTTTAGTGACTCAATTGTATATAGAGATCAATGAAAAATACGCTCCCGGAGTATTTACGGATATTTTATTGGGAAAATATATCCGTCCAAAGGAAGAATACCGTATCGTAATGTTTATAGATCTTAAAGATTCTACACCTATTGCTGAAAAGCTGGGTCATCATCAATACTTTTTATTCATAAGAGAGTTCATCAAATATGTTTCACTTGCATTGATAGATCATAAGGGAAGGATTTACCAGTACGTTGGAGATGAAGTGGTAGTGTCCTGGATCAATTCTCCAAAAAATATCAAGGCTTGCCTGGCTTCTGTAATACTGGCCCGTAAATATATTCAGAAAAACAGCGAAAAATTCAGGCGTCAATTCAATGTGATACCTGAATTCAGGGTGGGCATTCATGTTGGTGAAGTAACGGTGGGTGAGATCGGCATCATTAAAAAAGACCTGGCTATGAGCGGAGATACTATGAATACAACGGCCAGGATCAGAAGTGCCTGTAATGAATTGAATCAGAAATTTATAGTTTCTTCAGATTTTATTGAATATTCTGATCTGAAAGAATGGCAATCAGAAAGTTTAGGTATTATTGAATTAAAAGGAAAATCAAACGGTCTGGAGTTATTTTCATTGAAAATTTGATGATTATTTATGCGTAAACTGATCAGGTCATCCTATCAATTTGTACTCAACAGAATCAAATTATTGTCACTGGAGATGCTGATCGTTCTGGTCGTATTTTTTGCTGCATTGTTCACTGTAGGATTTCTGATTCATGAAGTTTTTTTTGAAGAAACGTTTTCTTTGGATCAAAGGGTCTTCAATTTTCTCAATGGTTTTATTTCCGACCGTTCCAACTCTTTGATGTCATTTTTCACCTACTTTGGATCACACCAGTTTTTGGTTCCCGCCAATCTTCTTTTGATAACGTATGCTTTTTTTATCTTAAAAGATAAATGGTTTGCTATAAAAATTGCATCTGTGGCATTTTCCAGTTTATTGCTGATGTTTTTCCTTAAAATGTTGTTTGGCAGACCACGGCCATTGGAACCTTTGTTAAGCCCTGCATCCGGATTGAGTTTCCCGAGTGGACATGCATTCATGAGTTTTGCTTTCTTCGGTCTTTGGATCTATATCGTATTTAAAAAAGTACCGGATAAGGCTCTTAAAACACTGCTGATCGTACTTTTATTATTGATGGTGATTATTATTGGAATAAGCAGAATATACCTGAGAGTTCATTATTTCAGTGATGTGATCGCCGGATTATGTCTTGGTTTGATTTGGCTGGTAATATCTGTTGCCATACTGAACAAAATGGAAAAACGGAGTAAGCAAAAAATGTCAATTCAGTGATCAGCTTTTTTTACTGCATGCTGCACAAATTATTACTATATTTTCTGCAAATTTACGGCTCACATTCACCCTTTTTCCTTTAACTTCTATTTCAAATGAATCATCATATGCCTGGTGAGATATCAACTTTAAATTGTGGTTGATACTTAACCCCACCTTATCAACATACTGAAGAAAGGCTGCTGTATTGTTCTTTACACCCACCATAGTGCATTTATGGCCGGTCAATTCTTTATCCAGCGTTTTTTTTACACTCATTTTCATTACACCCGCTGCGGTTGGAATTACATCTCCATGCGGATCATATTGCGGATAATTTAAAAATTCATCCAGTCGGTCAATCAATTTGGCATGTTGAATATGTTCCAGTTGTTCAGCTACTTCATGAACTTCATCCCAGGTAAATGACAACTTTTTATACAGAAAAGTTTCCCAAAGCCGGTGCTTACGAACGATATCAATGGCGATCTTTTTTCCTGCAGGAGATAGGGAAGATTTACCATAACGTTTATAGGCGATCAGTTTTTTCTCTGCCAGTTTTTTCAGCATGTCATTGGTGGTAGCAGGTTTCACGTTTAATTGTGCAGCAATCTCATTCGTTCCTGCATCCGCTTTACCTGCTTCAACCGTTAACGCCAAAATAGCCTTCAGGTAATTTTCTTCTGTATAAGTTAATGACATAAAACAAAGTTAAGCAGAATAAAGTATTATATTTGTTAGGTAAGTCTAACTTATATAGTTTTGCACTTATAACTAAATTATGCGTTATTTTTTACTTTTACTTATACAGGGCTTTGCAATTACATCCCTTGCTCAAATAAAAGGGAAGGTCTGGCTGCTTGATTCACCTGTTCAGGGTGCAACCGTTTTTTTTCGGAACCAATTTGTTTTAACGGACACTGCCGGCAATTTTGAATTGCCATCTTCAGACAGAACAGCTGAAATGAAAGTTTCATTTTCGGGATGTAAAACATTGCTGAGAAAGATCAAGGGGAACGATACTTCATTTCAATCAATAATTTTAGAAACGGATATTGCAGATATAGAAGAAGTGGTTGTTTCGGGTACTTTAAGATCTGTAAAAAGGATGGAAACACCTGTTCCTGTAGAGGTATATAATGCTACTTATCTTAAAAAAAATCCAACACCTAATATTTTCGAAGCTTTACAGAATGTGAATGGCGTCAGGCCGCAGTTAAATTGCAATGTCTGTAATACCGGTGATATACATATAAACGGGCTGGAAGGGCCTTATACACTTGTGCTCATTGATGGCATGCCGATTGTCAGCAGCCTCTCATCTGTTTATGGTTTGTCTGGAATCCCGAATTCAATCATTGATCGAATTGAAATTGTAAAAGGACCTGCATCATCCCTTTATGGAAGTGAAGCAGTTGGAGGGTTGATCAATATTATTACCAAATCACCGGCAAAGGCCTCCGGTTTTTCAGCAGATGTATTCACCACCTCATGGAATGAAACCAATGCCGATGTTTCTATGAAGTGGAAATTGGGTTCCTTATTTGCACTCACCGGTATAAATATTTTTAATTATGCA
>JANNZE010000223.1:0-14084 GCA_031410455.1 Chitinophagaceae bacterium
TCCAGTACCATTTCCATGGAATCGGTATTGAGATCAACCATATGCTGGATAAGTTCATTGATGATCCTCTCCTGCTGTGCCTGTGCATTATTGAGGGAAAGGATCTTTTCCTGCATTTCTGCATTATCCATCTTATTAATGTGCGATACCTTAAAACCATACTTATTCAGCAGGGCTATATTCAGCACCAGCTTCAGCTCATCGTTGGTATAATAACGGATTTTAGTAATTGTGCGGTTTGGTTTAAGGAAATCGTACCGCTGTTCCCATATCCGTAATGTATGCGCCTTGATGCCTGACAGGTTCTCGAGGTCTTTTATTGTAAAAGCGTCCATATATATAATACAAAGTAACGATTTTTTTGTTTAACTATTTAATTAAAAGATTAAACATTTCAAAATAGTTCCATTTACGTACTGAGCCGTACAAAAACAGGTGTGAACTGGATTATAATCCTGATTTAAACTGTACTATTAAAGAAAATTGTAAACAAAAACGGCGTCCTTATCAGAACTTACGGGCAGGAAGATCTTTAAATACCTGTTGAGGGTTGAACAGGTTATCAGAAAAAATGGCGAAAGCCGTTAAAAAAACGATCATAATATCGGTATATAACGAAAAATGGGAACGATACCATTTTTCCAGTTCAGCTTTATAAGGATAAATTGAGCGATACATGGCTCTGGGATCGGCCGCAGCTGATAATATTTTTTCCTCGTCCCTGAAAATCAATGAACCAATTCCCGTAATTCCTGGGCGAACCGTATAGATATTCTGCTGATCTTCTTCAGCGTATAAATCAAAACTCAGCTTCATCAATGGCCTCGGACCTACAATGCTCATATCGCCTTTTAATACATTTATGATCTGTGGTAATTCATTGATCTTTGTACGACGCAGCATTTTGCCAAATGTTGTTACACGCGGATCATTTCTGAGTGTGATCTCACAGGTGCCGATGTTCGGACTGTTTTTGAGCATAGTGGCAAACTTCCAGATGTAAAACTTTCTGTTACAATATCCAATGCGTTCCTGGAAATAAAAAACTTCTCTTTCACCGGTAAACATCAACGCTATCATCACCACCAGGAATACAGGAGATAAGATAAGCAACGCAGTAAATGCAATAATAAAATCAAAAACACGCTTAAAAAGCTTGTACATATATTTTAATTAAAGCATTTCTTTATGGTATCGATCACGCGTTGCATGTCCTCCTGCGTAATGTTTGTGGAACACGGGATACTCAGGCAATGCTTATAAATATCATCCGACTGGTTGGTATGATTGTAAAAAATATCACCAGCGAACATACTCAACTGATTCATAGGAACCCAGAAAGGGCGGCTCTGCAATTTTTCATCGTTCAGTGCTTTCAATACTTCTCTTTGTTTTGACGTGCGTATGGTTGGAAGCCACCAGTTGGGTTCTACATCAATGCTTACCCGTTGAAATGTAATATCGCCGGTATTTTTCAGTTCTTCTTTATAAAACTGAATGATCTGTTTTTTCTTTTCCAGAAAAGCCGGCAGTTGTTCCATTTGTGCAACGCCCATGGCGGCAGCTACATTCACTAACCGGTAATTATAACCGATGTCATCATGCATATATTCAAATGGATCGCTTTTGGCCTGGGTGGTAAGATGTTTTGCTCTTTTAGCCAATGGTTCATCATCTGTTATAATCATACCTCCGCCACCGGTGGTGATGATCTTGTTGCCATTATAACTGAATGTTCCCAACAATCCGAAACTACCGGCATGTTTGCCTTTATAATAACTGCCGAGCGCTTCGGTAGAATCTTCCAGAACGGTGATGCGGAACTTTTCAGCGAGGTGCATCAGGCGGTCCATATCACACATGTTTCCCAGTACATGAACGGGCATAATTACGGGGATACGTTTACCGGATGAATGAAAACACAACCCATCTCTTACAAAAGTTTCTTCATTCAGGAATTGTTCCAGCAGATCCAGATCCATTTGCCAGTCGTGCGGATTGGCATCTATCAGTATGGGAGAAGCGCCGGTATATTTAATGGAATTGATGCTGGCAATGAAAGTAATGTTAGGCGCTATCACCAGGTCATTTTCATTCACACCCAGCATAACAAGGCAGGTATGAAGGGCGGTGGTTCCGCTGCTGGTGGCCACGGCATATTTTGTTCCGGCGAATGCGGCAGACATTTTTTCAAACTGATCTACATAAGCACCTACACTGCTCACCCAACCCGTTTGCAAACATTCAGTTACATATTTCAATTCATTGCCGCCCATATTGGGCCCGGAAAGCAACACCATAATTACAAAGTTTGGTGGCAAATGTAATTAAAAGTTATGGCTGTTGCAGTTGATACAAAGTACAAGTAGAAAAACGCTGTGAACTTCGTTTAACCTTAGCGCACTTTATGTTAAAACAAAGAGAGCGCAGATTTTAAACACAAGAATAAATCCAGTGCACAACGTTAATCTTTGCGCAACCCGTGTTTAATTATATATTCCTGAATTTCTGTGCAAAGGCATCTGTAACAATTCCTGTTTTGAGTAAAGTATAAATTTCTGTTACACCATCCGGAACCGTTTTGGTAATGGTATAACCAAGTTCATTTTTTATTTTATCAAAATTCACGCGGTAATCTCTCGGGTCTTCAGAACTTTCCACATAATTAACGGTAACATTCGGAACCACTTTACACACTTCGCCTATGATCATTCCTTTATTATAATTTTCTTCGGTGCTTCCCACATTGAAAACATTAGCACGAACTTTTTCTTCCGGAGTTTCCAGTACCAGCACAACTGCCCGGGCCAGGTCATCCACATGACAATATGGTCTCCAGAACTGCGGGCCCCAGATCTCCTGTTCTCCATGTATGACTGCGTTTCTTGTAAACTCATTTACGGTAAGGTCGAAGCGGATGCGTGGTGAAAAACCATATACAGTGCTGAAACGAAGGGCAGTGCTGCACATGGCCGTATCTTTCCTTTCGTTCAGCAGATAATTTTCAAACTTCACTTTCAGTTCTGCATATAAGGAAACCGGGTTCAGTGCAGATTTTTCTGTAACAAAAGAATCGGGGTCAGGCATTTTTCCATAATTGCTGCAGGTGCTGGCAAATACAAATCTTTTCACACCGGCATTTTCGGCAGCTTCAAACAATGCCACACTTCCTTCCCAGTTGGTTTGCTGCGCTTCTTCACTGAATTTTTTACAGGCAGGATCACCCACGATAGCGGCCAGATGCGCAATTGCGTCAATGCCTTCCAGTGCTTTTTTAACATCCTCTGCATTCCGAACATCCCCATGCTGAAATTCAAAATCCGGATGCAGCATCACATCATACAATGCATCACCACCGAATTTTAAACTATCGATCACTCTTACTTTATAATTTTTTTTCAGTAATTGTCTTACCAGTACCGAACCAATATATCCTGCGCCACCTGTTACCAATACCTTCATATCCTTAAATATTTTTTATTAATTGTTTTGAGGGATTTCCTGCTACGGTTTCATTATCCGCAACATCTTTTACCACAACTGCTCCCATTCCTATCATGGCATTTTTTCCTATGGTAATATGCTGGCGTATTACGGCTCCGGCACCTATAAAACTGCCTGCTCCCACCTTTACATTTCCACACAAAATGGCACCGGGACCCACATGTGCAAATTCACCTATCATACATTCATGTTCTATCACACAGGATGTATTACAAATGGCACCGGTATCAATTTTTGCAAGCGGATTGATACAAACACCGGCTGCTATCATCACCCCATGCGACGCAACATTTGCTGTTGGATCAATGATGGCTGATGGATGAATGGCATTTACGGGTAAACCATTTTTTTTCAGTGACTCGTACACCTTTTTACGGATGTTATTGTCGCCAATCCCAATAAAAAAACCGGAGCGTTTCATTTCCGCAATGGAAACATCATCCAGTTCTTTTCCAAGATATTTCAATTGAAAGGGATCAAAAGCTTTTTCCTGTACATCGCAATAGTGCTGCACAGCCTTTCCTGCTGCCTGCAGAATACCGCAGCAAACAAAAGCATGTCCGGAATATCCGATGATCACCATACAAATTATTTATGTGCAACAGTGGCCCAGCCACCACCAATACGGATGATTTCCAGTTTATCGCGGCTGATGCCTGCATTTTTGTGCAGGTCAATTATTTTTTGCTCTGTATAATGAAATAAAGGACAAGTATACCTGTACCTGCGAAGCGCCATCCGAAGCCCATCTTCCGGCCATGATGCCATGAATGATTTTTTTGACAGAGCGCTCATACGTGATAGCAAAGCCTGGGCATCCTGCACATAATCAAATACACCCAGCGCATAGGCATAATCAAAAGACTTACCGTCAAAATCGTATGTAAGTATATCCCCTAAAACAAATGTACATTTATCGGCCACGCCTTCCTCCTTAACGGTTTGGTTGGCATAATCGATCATGTGTTGTGCGAAATCCACTCCAAAAATATGGGAAGCACCTGCATTCTTTATTAAACTAACACTGTTCACGCCTGGGCCTGAACCTACATCCAAAACGGTTGCATTCGGGATTTTTTTACAGGCTTCTACTGCAATCGCCTGTCTTTCATAAACGCCTTTTCTGAAAACCCTGTCGAAGGCGGAAGGCTTTTTATAATAATTACCGAAAAGTTCACTTCGTGCATCCCAATAGCTTTGCACTGATTCCATTTTCTTTGACATACTGTGCTTTTTGTTTACAGGTTACAAATTCGTGCTGCTGCAGCAACGTTGTAATTTTGCTTTTGATTGATTTTCTGAAAATATTCCATCGCAAATTTAAGGCAAGCACCTTTAATGCAGAATAATTTACATTATCAGGATAATTGGCCGCTACGCTGATGCTTTTACTGTCAAATTCGTAGGGATGCATATAGAGCATACTCCCTGTTTTTTTTATTGAAATGTCAGTGAAAACTTTTTTTACCAGCATGTGAGGCATCAGGCGGATGTATCCTCCTCCCGAAACCGGCCATTTTTTATTGAAATAGGTGGCTACGGTAAGCGGAAGTTCCACAATATTCTTTCCGCCTGGCAACTGGTACAACACATCTTTATCATCGAAACCATCAATGCCATATCGCGGCATTTTTACTGGGAATATACTGCTGTCATATTCCATTCCTAATTCTGAGAGCATATCCAGCACATATAAATTTTTGTTGGTCACTGAAAAGAACGGTGCCCGGTAACCATATAATTTTTCTCCCGTGATCTGCGTCACCAGGTCATGGCTTTCTTTCAGGTCTTTCCATGCTTCATCTTCAGTTAAGGTGAACATGGGTTTATGGTTCATACCGTGTAAAGCGATCTCATGCCCGCGTTGCTGAATTTGTTTCACCAGTTGTGGCCGGTGCGTAGCAAGCATTCCCAGGATAAAAAAAGTGGCTTTGATATCCGCCTCGTCCATCATGTTCAGCATTATATCTGTCTGCCGTTCAATGGCGCCATGCTTTGGTTCTGTGATCTCACCGTAATGATACATACCATACAACTGACCAAAATCTTCCCAGTCTATGGATAAAGTGGCTTTATTCATCTGTAAGATTTTGAGTGTTCAATGGCGCGCAGATAGGCGTTGATCACGATCTGCTTATCATATTCACGAATCACTTTTATTCTTGCCTGCCTGCCCATTTCCAGTCTCTGGGCTTCGGGAAGCGCATACATCTTCCCCATTTTTTGGGAAAGATCAGCAGCGTCCTGCACTTTACATAAAAATCCGGTGACGCCATCTTCTACTATGTCCCTGCAGCCGGTAACATCACAGGTAACGCAGGGCCTTTCCATACTGGAAGCTTCGAGCAAGACATTACTCGTTCCTTCCCTGTACGACGGCAATACGATACACGTTGCATTGGCAATGAAAGAGCGTACATCTTTTGCTTCACCTGCATACGCAATTACACCTTCATCCTGCCAGGCCTGCAGTTCTTCAGGGCGCACCAGATTGTCTTTTAAATTCTGGTTCCACAAAGGACCCACCACACGAAAAATAATTTCCGGGTGTTCTTTTTTGATGATCCTTGCGGCATCCACAAATTCAATAATGCCTTTGTCTTTTATCAGCCGGCTGATGAATAAAAATTCAAATTGTGAAGAGGTGGAAGGAACAGGTTTATAAAATTCATGATCGATGCCTGAACCGGGAATGCGTTCCACTCTTGATGCCGTTGCATATTTTTTTTCGAGAAATAAATTCATGTCGTCGAAATTCTGAAAAAATATACGGTATGTTTTTTTTAGCACGAATTTGTACAAGGTTCTCGCTGCTCTGTACGCCATATTATTTCTTTCGAACAAAGGACCAATACCGGTGATGTTGGTAATAGTGGGAATCTTTAATTTTCTCGTGATGATATTTCCCCAGATAGCAGGACGGATGGTAAACGTAAGACAAACATCCGGCGACAACTTTTTCATTTCTTTATAAAAATTGCGGAGATATGTATAGATATCTCTTGGGTCCTGTGTACTTGCTTTTATATCCACCACTTTAAAACCCTTAGACCGGGCCAACTGTAAACCTTCATCGGTTCCGGTAGTAAGTATGGTAACATCATGACCTTTTTGCTGCAGTGTTTCTGCCAGCTTTTTGCGGATGGTATTGGTAGCAATGATGTTATTTTCTATGATCGCAATTTTCATGAACGCAGATAAGTTTTTTTGTACCACACCTCCATGCAGAAAAGCGTCCAAACTATTTTTGCACGTTTTTCTTCAGAGATGCGCACCTTGTTTTCCAAAAGTGCTTGGAGAAATTGTGGTTTGATGTATTGCCGCAGTAAAGCATCATCGGCAGACAAATAATCAAATATCATTTGTTTCAGATCGTTATTCACCCAGTTCCGTAATGGAACTTCAAAACCTCTTTTCGGCTGATGAATAAGTTGTGAAGGCAGATATTTTTCAGCAAGTGTTCTTAATAAATATTTAGTAGTTGCACCTTTGATCTTGTAGTTATCAGGAAGACCCGGAATATATTCCAGAAGATCTTTACACAGGAAAGGGCTTCTTCCTTCCAGTGAATTGGCCATAGTAGCGATATCCATCTTCACCAGCAGATCGCTGAACAGGTTGCAATCAAAATCCATGCACATGATCTTCTGCAAACCCGTCATAGATGTCTGGGTGATCTTTCTGAAATCACCTCTCATATCCTGCAGGTAATCGTAACCGGGATGGATGATATTATTTTCATAACCTTCAATAATATCAAGGCCTGCGGCGAGGTATATTTCCAGGTCTTCTTTAGATGCCATGGCCGCAAGCCGGTATATAAAATTATATTTTGATTTTTTATCGTGCGACGGCGGCAATACGCCGCTTAAGATGCCAGCTGCTTTACGCATAAATGGCGGTTGTTTTAAAAAATCGTATTTAGCAAATGGAACATAGCGACGGTATCCGCCAAACAATTCATCCGCACCATCACCATTTAAAATAACCGTAAGGTGTTTTTTGGCTTCGCGGCTTACATAATAAGATGGAATGGCTGAACTGTCGAAAAAAGGTTCACCATAATTCATGATGATATTTTCCACATCATTTTTCAGGTGATCGAAACTGATGCTGATTTCTGTGTGATCGGTTTGATATCTCTCTGCCACCAGTTTTGCAAGTGGTGCTTCATCGTATGTACCCGGAAATGAAACGGTAAAGGTTTTCAGTTTCTGATGCCGGGCAGCCATGGCGGTTACAATACCACTGTCTATGCCGCCGCTTAAAAAACATCCTACTTCAAGGTCGCTTGAATCAATCCTGTTTTTCACCGCCTGCTGAAGTATGTTGTCGGTTTTCTGCAGAGCCGTTTCAAAATCATCTGTTTGTTTATGCAGATACTGATCACGTATATTCCACCACCTCTTTTCTGTGACCGACAGATTTTTACAATCGATCATCAGTGAAGTTCCGGCAGTGAGTTCTGTAACATTTTTATACGGCGTGAGGTTTCTGTAAAATGTTCCCAGGTGCAGGTAATGGTAAAAATGAGAAGGTGCCATCTCGAGGGGAACAATTGTTTTCAGGCAATTCAGTTCACTGGCAAAGGCCATTTTTTCATGGTCTTTAAAATAATACAATGGTTTTTTACCGGCCCTGTCGCGGGCAATGAACATGGTTTGTTCCTGCTGGTCGTAAATGGAGAACACAAACATTCCTTCCAGTTCTTCCAGCATGGAAGGGCCTTTCAGGCGATACAGCATCAACAGTGTTTCGGTATCGGAATGTGTTTTACAAGAAAGTGCATATTTTGACCTTAAGCTCTGGTGATTATAAATCTGACCGTTAAAAATGATCGTATAACGGTCGTCTAAATGCATAGGTTGTTTACCGCCTTCCATATCCAGGATAGATAAACGGAAATGATAGAATTGCACATTGCCCGAAAGAAAACCCTGTTGTTCGTCAGGTCCCCTGTGCAACATAGATGTTCTTATGGTATCGTTGGAAAATTTAAGATTAACCGCCCCGGCAATTCCGCACATCGCATGCTGTTTAGATATTTACAAAATAACTGTATATTATTGAATGCCACACGGGTTTTTAAGATAAATTTGTTGTAACAGTTCGTGCAGAACATTTACTCCTTTAAGGATGGACATAGCCGATTTTCTTGTATTCTTTATCTGGATATTTTTTTTCTATATTTTTTTCGCGATCCGGAGAAAACGTTTTGCTGACCCTGTACTTAAAGCATATCATAAAAAAACGTTCTGGATAAAAGTTACAGGCAGCTTTGCTTTCTGTTTATTTCTCCTTTTTATTTCTCCCGGAGATGCTACATCTCTATATTTCCCGGAAGGAAGAAATATTTATCATCTTATTTTAAAAGACCCTTCACATATCAGCATAATTTTTGAATCGGGTAAGGAGTTTGATCAGAACTTATTGTACGACAGCGCCAATGCCGGATTTTTTAATGAAGAAAGTAATTTTATGGTTACGCGGCTGGTGGCCATCATGTGCTTTTTTACGTTTGGAAAATTCATGGCTATCAACCTGTTCTTTTCCATGCTGGCATTTGCCGGTGTATGGCGATTGTACCTGTTCTTTTATGATCTCTATCCGCAATTACATAAACAACTGGCCATTGCAATATTATACCTTCCCACATTTGTATTCTGGAGTTCCGGAATTTTGAAAGATCCGCTTTGTGTGGGGGCGCTGGGATTTATATCCTATTCGATGTATTGTCTTTTTATTAAAAGGAAAAGTTTTTTTAAAAATACGCTCATCATATTGATATCCGCCTGGTTACTCAGTATTTTAAAAGTGTATATACTGGTTTCCTATCTTCCATTTTTTATCTTATTCCTGATTTTATTTCACCTAAGAAGCTTAAAAAACAGGGTGCTGAAGATAGCGGTAATTTTATTTTTTATTTCAGCAAGTATCATCGGATTGGTATTTTCAATGGAAAATATTCAATCTGCATTAGGCAATTTTATCGGCAAGGGAAGTATCACCAAAACGATCAAATCGTATCAGCAGAATTACAACAGCCAGCAATCGTATGCGGAATCTAATTTTTCGTTAGGCGTGGAATTTGACGGAACGCCGCAAAGTTTATTGAAGATGGCACCGGCTGCCATTGTTGCTACATTATACAGGCCCTATCTGTGGGAATCAAAAAAAATATCCACGTTGTTGTCGTCGCTTGAAAGTATGGTGATCATGATCTTCACCCTGTTTGTTATCATAAGGGTAGGCATTATAAAATTTCTGAAAACGATAGCCCGTGATCCTGTAGTATTATACTGTATGATGTTTGCGATGTTATTCTCACTTTTTGTAGGTGCCACCACCTTAAATTTCGGTTCACTGGTTCGATATAAAATTCCGGCGATGCCGTTTTACCTGATCGCATTGTTTGTAATTCTTGAAGTGAACGGAAAGATCAAAAGAAAAACCGTTGTTGCAGTTTAACTTTCTATAGCTGTTGTATCCCGCGGTATATAAAAAATACGGGAAATTCCATTTAACATATTTCTGGATAAATACTGAAACACGTTGCCCTGGTCTTTATGGTAATGGCTTCTCAACTTTGCCAGTATCAATGAAGGAGTGGCATTGAAATCGTGACTGATCGCATCTTTGGTAGGCCATTTTATAAAACTGAGTTTTTTTACTTTATCCGTTTTTTGAAAGAGCACGATCAATGCAGCAAATGCAGCCAGGAAACAGGCATAATGTAAAAATACAATGGGTTTGATCCGGTGCTTTGCTTTTAAAATATGAAACCTGTTCCGCACATAATAATATACTTTCCAGGAATTATTGAAGTCCCAGTCTGTTGTTATCTGAAATGATCTTGGCGGATGGTAATGAATACTTTCTGTAATGGTATAAACCGGAATGGCGTGTTTTCGTACAATGCGGTAATAATATTCCGTTTCATCGCCCCATAAAAACAGGGATGCTTTTGGTATGCCTACTTTTTCAACAATATTGCGGTGTATTAATGTACCGTTGAAAGGATGACCAACACCGGCGATCATTTTTGAATTTACTTCCTGTATGGTTTTATATTTTTTTGTTTTCCATACAAAGGATGATTTATCAATTTTATTCACCACGGCACAATTCAACAGGCTGATATTGCCTGTTTGATTTACCAGTAATTTTTCCAGTGCATCTGATTTTGGATAACCATCATCATCCATGCACCATATCCACGAATACCCTGATTTGAATGCCCAGTTGATGCCGGTATTAAAACCGCCACCGGATCCGAGGTTGGCTTGTGTTATATGAAAAATATCTCTTTGTGAACGAAGCCAGTCTTCGGTATTATCCGTACTTCCATTGTTCACAACGAGTATTCCATCGAGTTTGTGGGTTTGGGCCCTTAATGCATCAATACATTCGATCAGAAGATCTAGTCTGTTATACGACACTACAACGGCAATAGCCTTTTCCATAAATAATGGTTTACAATAGGATTTGGTTCTATTATAAACGATGGAAAAGTTGCGTTATTGCCTGCGTTGATAAATTATCAGGCTCTGACTTTTACATATATATCGTAAAAAATTGCTTTCCCGGATTTGATTTCTGGTTTCCGGTCTTTTATTCCTGGTTTTCAAAAACCGGAACGGGAGATCCTGATGTACAGGATTCAATTACTTTTTTTGAAAAACTCAGGGCTTCACCGATCACCTGGTGCATATCCAGGTAACGGTACGTGGCAAGCCGCCCTATGAAAGAAACGTTTTTTGCAGAAAGGGCGTCCCGCCTGTATTTCATTAATAACAACTTGTCCTGCTGCAATCTTTTCGGATAATAAGGAATATCATCTACTTCAGTCTCTTTAGCGAACTCTTTAAAGTAAATGGTCTTATCAAATTGTTCCCAGGGCGTAAAATGTTTATGTTCTGCAATCCGTGTATACGGAACATCTTCATCACAATAATTCATTTGTGTTGTTCCCTGGAAATCGCCGTTGGTGATGTGCTGTTCAAATGTAACCGTTCTGTATCCTAAGCGGCCGTGGCGGTGGTCGAAATAAGCATCGATAGGCCCGCAATAAAATACATGATCATAACCGGAGACATCCGCATCTGATGTAAATTTTTTCTGCAAGTAAATTTTTATATCCGGATGATCCACCATTTTTTCCATGATATCTGTATAACCGGTTGCCGGAATGCCGGTATATAAACTGTTGTGATAATTATCGTCGTAATTAAAACGAACCGGAATTCTTTTTAAAATTGATGCCGGCAGTTCTGTAGGTTCACAACCCCATTGTTTTTTGGTATAACCGTAAAAGAACGCTTTGTACAGCTGAACGCCTATGAAACGCAGGGCCTGTTCTTCAAAATCAGCCGGCTCTGCTATGGAATGATCTGCCAGCGATTCTAAAAAAGTGCGGGCTTCTTCGGGGTTGAATGATTTATCAAATAACTGGTTGATGGTTTGAAGATTTACGGGAAGCGGATACACCTTTCCTTTGCTGAAGGCTTTCACCCGGTGAACGTAGGGACGCAGTTCCACAAAACTGTTCACATAATCCCAGATATTTTTATCATTGGTATGAAAAATATGCGGTCCGTACCGGTGTACCATGATGCCTGTCTGCGGATCGCGTGATGTATGGCAATTACCGCCGATATGATCTCTTTCATCCCAGATATCAATGGTACAGGAAAGATGTTTACGCAATTCATGTGCAAGAACACAACCTGAAAAACCAGCACCAACGATCAAAAATTTTTTCGGCATCAAACAACAATATTTCGATAAAAATAAGCAATAAGTTTTCGTATAAACAGAATATTGAATTTATTGATACGGGCCCATGTTGCTGCATCACGGCATATTCCTATTTTTGCCGCCGAATGATGAAAGCGTATAATCAGGCTCCTAAACAGATTGTTGAAGGAAAGCATAAATCTATAGCCGTTTTTTCTACAGACGGAACCAACATCGATCATGAAGTGGTGGATTCATTTGGTGAAGAGTGGACTAAATTTCATGATTTTTCAGACGATACCATTCACGAGATCGCACAGGAATATTTTGATATACTGAATGAAAAGATCGTAAACAAAGGAACGTATGGTATTGACCTGGGTTGCGGAACCGGCAGGTGGACCAAATATCTTTGTGAACAGGCGGGATTTATTGAAGCGGTTGACCCCAGCAATGCAATCTTTGCGGCCGATCAACTGCTGAAAAATACAGACAATGTAAGGCTTACAAAAGCGAGTATTGAAAACATTCCTTTTGATGATGAGACCTTCGACTTTGCCATGAGCGTTGGTGTGTTACATCACATTCCTGATACACAGAAAGCCATGCAGGATTGCGTGAAGAAAGTAAAGAAAGGCGGATATTTTTATTGCTACCTGTACCACAACCTCGAAACCCGTGGCTGGTGGTTCAAAACCCTGTTTAACCTGGGGGAACTAATAAGAAAAGTAGTTTGCAAATTTCCCACAAAGCTCAAAAAATTCACCTGCGATATTCTTGCGATCGTAATTTATATGCCGCTGGTTTTGTGGGTTCGTTTTCTTGTGATGATCGGCCTTAGAAAGATCGCCATCAAAATGCCCCTGAGTGCTTATAACAATAAATCTTTTTTTGTGATCCGCAACGATGCCCTGGATAAGTTCGGAACCAAACTCGAACAAAGATTCAGCAAAGTGCAGGTAGAAACCATGATGCGGAATTGCGGTCTGGATGAAATTGTATTAAGCCCGCTTACACCTTTCTATCATGCCATAGGAAAGAAGAAATGATCAGCTGAAAATTTTTGCATATACCGAAGCGTATTTTCTGACGGCTTCTTCGAGTGAATAAAAATCTGCTGCACCCTTTCTGATGGCTGCACGGTCAAATATTTTTCCGGCCTTTATCTGTTCCGCGATCTTCCGGTATTCACCTTCAGAAAAGGAATCGATCACAAATCCTGCATTGTATTTCTTTACAATATCTGCAACATCTCCCACACCGGAATTGGTGATCACCGGAATTCCCATGCTCATGATCTCCCCGTGTTTAGTAGGTGACGAGGATATTTTTGAATAACAGGGTTTGATAAAAAACAAAGAATAATTACTGAAGGAAAGATATACCGGAACTTCATGCCTGCTGGCTTTGGTGATGATCAGTTTATCTTTTGGGATCCCTGCTGAAACAGCCGCCTGTAAGATCGCTTCATGGCGATGCGGAGAGATAAATAAAAATTTTGCCTTTGGAATTGTTTCAGACAGCACCCTGCACATATCCATCATTTCCGTTGTAAGATACCAGCCGCCGATCGATCCCAGGTAACTGAAAATGATATCACCGGGTTGAATATTTAATTTTTCGCGGCAGGCATTTTTTTCACCCTCATTTATATTTTGCGGATCAAACAATTCCATATCTGCACTGCAGGGAATTACAGTTACAGGAATATGTTCCCGTGGAATATGTTTCCAGCTATGTATGATCTTTTCTGCAGCATAGGTAAGGCAAACCACCTGGTCGGCAGCCGCTACACAATCGTCTTCATGTGATCTGAAAAATTTATAGACGGAATTGAATACAGG
>JANNZE010000224.1:0-1846 GCA_031410455.1 Chitinophagaceae bacterium
ATTAAGTAATTGCTTTAATTCATTGATATTGCCTGTTTCATATACATTTCCATTTTTATCTTTATCTATCAGATCATAGGCACTTCCACAGGTATCTGAAATAATAACAGGTAATCCAAAATTCATAGCTTCATTTACCGAAAGCCCCCATGTTTCTCCAACACCTGAACACATTACAAAAATATCAGCTACGCGATAGTATAAAGGAATTTCATTCTGGTTGACAAATCCTGTTAAAATCACTTTGTCTTCAAGATGATTGGATTGTACAAAATGCTGCATATCATTCCTCAACTCACCTTCTCCAACTAAAATTAATACAGAATTATCATTTTCCATTTCACTGAATGCTTTCAGTAAATCCATCGGTCTTTTTTTGGAAATGTATTTGCCCGAATACAGGATGATATTTTTGTTTTGAGGCAAATGTAGTCTTGTTCTGGCTTCAGAAGCGGAAACTGTATGATAAATGGCCTGAAACCGATTATTATCAACCGAATAAGGCACAAAAAGTAAATTGTCATCTTTAACTGAAAGTGATTGATAAAATAATTTATTCTGCCGGCCTATGTATAAAAACCTGTCAACGAATAAAAACAGCGACCTCAGTAAAATATTTTTGAAAAACAGTTTTACTTTATTTTTTGAACGTTCCTGGTTCAACGGAGTTTCTGCCCGCAGACAAATGATGTGGCCAAACATTTTTCCAGATATTATAGCCATAACATTTGTAAAATAATTCCAGCCGTGTATTACAATAATTGATTTTTTTTGTTTGTACAATTGTTTTAAAATACCCAGGTTGATCAATCCGAAAAAACCTTTACTGATTGATTTCTTCCACGAAATATTTTTAAAAAATTCGAAACGATAACCTTCCAGTAACGGAATGTTCCATTTTATTTCCGTACCGAAGCCTTTATCCAATTTACCTGCTATACTTTCATCAGAGCAATACCAAACTGTCAGATCTATGTCAGTTGTTTCTGCTATTTCCTTATAAAGCGGAGCGAAATATTGTATGGGATGAGAATTAAGAAAAATAAGCGGCTTCATAATTTAATATTTTGAAGCATCATCGGATCAATGAATTTTTTCAGTGTTTTATTCAGAAAAAACATGACCATGAAATAGATCAACAGAAATCCAATAGCCTTGGTTGTATCCGCACCGTAAATATTAATCAGCAGAAAAAATGGCCCGGTAAATATAAGTCCCCATAAATCCGGTTTGTATAGATATTGAAAAAAGAAACCAATAATATATCCGAATACAAATATGATGGCAAACATAAACACAGGACCGAAATCAATGTAAGCATCTGCGAAAGTACCCAGGCTGAAAGAGGAAGCTCTTGCTTTTCCACTTACGTTTAAGCCTGTATATTGGTTAGTATGTTTACTGTCATCTAATTCAGCTTTGTCAGGATTAATAAATCTGGGAACCAGATAATGAGCAACAGAGGCCATATACACTTTTCCATATTCGTGAGGTACAATCGCCGGAACATATCTGATGGCAGCAGCGAAATACTGAATGTATCCGATCCTGTTTATAAGCTCCTCTACAGCACCTCTATAAGTTACATCATCCACTTTTACGATGAGTTCAAACAGTTTTTCCCGTGCCTGTTGTTTAGATACTTTTACAGACTGCACATTTTGTCCTTGATTTACATACGAGCGATAGTTACCTTTCGCAGCTGTCCACAATACGGCGATATGAAATAGTAAAATACCCAAAGGGATGGATAAGGCTATTTTCCATGCCGGAATTTTTTTAGTTACTGCAGAATATGAAATAATGGAGAACAATAGAATATTTGCAAAGCTGCTGGAGAAATAAG
>JANNZE010000225.1:0-1507 GCA_031410455.1 Chitinophagaceae bacterium
ATGTTTGCCATGCACCCAGTATTGCTAATTTTGGATCCCATACATAAAATAAATCCTGCACCGCGCCTGTTTTTACAATCTTATTAAAATCTATAGCAGAAGCGTATGGATTACCAATAGGTATAAACTGATCTGCAGCTATATTTTTTGTCGCCGTTTTTCCCATGAACAATCCACCAGAAGTTCTGAGAATGGTGGGTTTGGGAGCCTGGCCAAAAGCATTCACGGTTCTGTCGCCTCTTACAAAGACCATGTACCCTTCTGTGGTTGCGATTGAATTATAAGTGCTGGTTATATTCTGAAACAAATCTGTAGCTGGAACATAGGTTTTCATGGTTCCGCCTGCTGGTGTATAAAGGTCAAATCCATCAGTAAGCCATGTTGGCCTTTCACTGGTAATGTGAATACCGAATCCATTTAAGGAAGTGGAATTTGTAGGCTGATTTTCCTGCCAGCTTTGTTTTATTGTTTGCGTAGTGTTGGTAGGTATTGATAAAAACCTCCAGGCTTTTCTAGCAGACATATATTTCTCAACTGTCACTTTTCCTGTAACAACATTTAAAGGATTTCCGGATGCGTCTACGGCCAGTTCGGCAAGAGAAGCGGTTCCATCGATTGTAGATTTTAATGTAAGAAAATCGTTTGTTACAAAAGTTTTGCCTGTTCCTGCAAAAGAAACTTTACCGGATACATTCAATGCACCTCCTAAAGTAATTGTCCCTGCAGTATTGCTGATTGTTATATCATTCAGGGCATCGTTCAAAAATGTATTGGCAGCAATGGTTTGTGGTAAAGCCCCGTTGAATTCAAGATTACCTTTTGTTGCGTTGAATATGCCGTTGTTGGTGATAACACCTGCAATTTTCAATGTGGCATTATCTACCGTTACAGATGCAGAAGGATCAATAATAAGATTTTGTATCGCCGACATTCCACTGGATAATACCGGATTATTTGGCCTTCCTGCCGGGATGTAAACATTGGCACAAATGGTAGAAGGTGCTGTATTTCCACTCCAGTTCGCAGGATTGTTCCAGTCTGCACTTATATTTCCTATCCACTGATTTTTGATATACAGTGAAGCGGCTGAAGTGGTGATACTGGTATTACAAGGCGCTCCAATAGAAACCTGCAACTGGTATAAATTACCACTCATGGCCAGTGTTGGAGCTGTTATAGAAAGTGATGCAGTTGCAGCACCGGAATGAAAAGCATCATTAATTACATTGTTGTATGTTAAACCTCCGTCAGTACTAACTTTCCATGTGTACACCGGAGCGTTTCCGTTAACAACTGCTGAGAAGTTTACATTTTCACCAGCACAGAATATTGCCGGAACGGGCTGTAGTGTGAAAGAAGGCTGAGGATCAACTTTTATAGTTACACTGGCAGAATCCCTGCATGTTCCGTTTGCCACTTTCCATTGAAAAATATTATTACCTATGGATAAGCCTGTAACGTTTGTTGTAAAGGAAGATGGTGTTGCGATCGTACCCGTTCCGCTGAT
>JANNZE010000226.1:0-2181 GCA_031410455.1 Chitinophagaceae bacterium
CGCTGGCTTTCTCCACCGCTTAATGAATTGGCTAAACGGTCAAGCGTAAGATATCCTAATCCTACATCCAGTAAAGTTTGTAACCTGTTATTTATCTCAATCAGTACACGTTTTGCAACCTGCTGATCGTATTCACTAAGTTTTAATTTTTTGAACCATTCTGATAAATACACCACCGGCATATTACTCAACTCTCCAATATGCTTATCTCCTACTTTTACATATAAAGCTTCTTTACGCAAACGATAGCCATGACAGGTTGTACATTTCGTTCGTCCGCGATACCTGCTTAATAAAACACGGTATTGCACCTTATAAAGATTCTGTTCCACCTCTTTAAAGAAAGCATCAATACCATCCGCATGCTGATTGCCTTTCCACAAAACATCATATTGTGCCGCTGTGAGGTCAATCACCGGTTTATGCACTGGGAAATCAAATTTCTTTGCAGCTCTTACAAATGTATCTTTCCATGCACTTAATTTTTCGCCTTTCCACGGAGCCACAGCACCTTCATATACACTCAGTGTTTTATCAGGAATGATAAGATCGGGATCAAGACCAAGTATCTGGGAAAAACCTTCACATACCGGGCACGCACCAAAAGGATTATTAAAAGAAAATAAATTAGGAACAGGTTCCTCGAACTGAATACCATCCAGTTCAAATTTATTGCTGAAGAATATTTTTTCTTCTTTATTGATCTCCATCAGCATGGCACCTTCTCCTTCATAGAAAGCAGTGCCTACTGAATCCGACATCCGGTGTATATCATCTTCATCAAATTCTTTTTTCACCAGCCTGTCTATCAGGATAAATATTTCTGCCGATTCTTTTATATGTATGAAAGATTCAGGATCCTCCATTTCAAGCAGATCTTCTATGCGAAGGATCTCTCCGTCTTTATACAATCGGGAAAAACCTTTCTGCAATAAAATATTCATCTCTTCCTTCACATCGCGGTTCCTGCTTTTTTTAAAAGGAACGAGAATCAGAATCTTATCATTGTTTTTTAATTTATTGATCGCTGCTATCACATCGGCCACATCATCTTTCTTTACTTCTCTTCCGGATACAGGAGAAATGGTTTTTCCTGCGCGTGCATATAATAAGCGTAAATAATCATATACCTCCGTCATGCTGCCCACCGTACTGCGTGGTGTACGTGTGATCACTTTCTGTTCAATAGCAATGGCCGGGCATAAACCTTTTATAAAATCAACATCAGGTTTATCCATACGTTGCATGAATTGTCTTGCATAAGCACTTAAACTTTCTGCATAACGGCGTTGCCCTTCTGCAAACAATGTATCTATAGTAAGAGAAGATTTACCGGAGCCGGAAACACCTGTCACCACAATTAATTTATTGCGTGGTATACTAACAGACACATTTTTTAAGTTATGTACACGTGCTCCATGGATGTATATGTCATTGCTGATTTCTTTACTGATTTTCGCTTTTTTCTTACTTACAGTGGCCATAATCGTTAAAATTACAAAGGAGAATCGTGAAACTACGATTCCGTTTTACATTTGGCAGTAATATTACCAACTGCTATTTCTGTGCCTTATACTCAATCTTTCAAAACCAGAAAAAAAACGTTCATAAAAATTTGGTTACGCAGGTTTTAACTCTACTTTAGCAGTCCAATATCCAATGATTGTGAAAAGCCGAAAAGTTCTAAAGGTTAGACTTCTACGCAAATTTCCTCTGATTGGATTTATCTAAAATCCTAAACAAAAACTGTAGAAGTTATGAAAATCCTTAACAGCCTTACCGACCAGCAATTAGTTCAACTGTATCTTGATGGTGATTCCAATGCACTGTCTGTTTTAGTTGTTCGTTACAAAGACAAAATTTACACGTCTATTTATTTATTGGTGAAAGACAAGTACTTAGCGGAAGATATTTTCCAGGATGTATTTATCAGGATCATTGATACTTTAAAAGGCGGACGTTACAGCGACGAAGGTAAATTCCTTCCATGGGCCATGCGCATCGCTCATAATTTATGTGTTGATCATTTCCGTAAAGTAAAAAGAAGCCCAAGTATCAAAACTTCTGACGACAGAGATATTTTTGAAGTATTGAATTTTTCAGAAGCGGGTGCCGATCAGAAAATTATGGCTGAACAAAGTCATGATAAGATCAGAAAGATGATCGATCTTTTACCGGAAG